>NZ_JBEZND010000012.1:0-198656 GCF_040706415.1 Streptomyces sp. NPDC048106
ATCTCCCGCCTGCACAACCTCGTCCTTGCCGGGTGACGCAGAAACCACCAGGTCACCCGGCACATCAAAGATCATTTACGGGACAGCCCTTAGTGCGACGTCGCACGCGAATCTCCTGATTCGCCAGGCAGTCCCTTCCCGAAAACATATCGACATCTCGACCTCCTCCTGTCGACGATAGAAGCAGAAGGGTTTCACATGAATATCGGGGCCGTAGATCACATCGAGTTCTACGTCGGAGATGCCCGGCAGTCCGCGTTCTACCTCTGCACCGCTTTCGGCTTCCGTATCTGCGGCCAAGCCGGCCCCGAGACCGGACAGGCCGACCACCGCTCGCTGCTGCTGCGCCAGGGCGGCATCGAGATCGTCCTCACCTCCGCCCTCAACCCCACCCACCCGGCCGCGTCCTACGTGATGCAGCACGGTGACGGCGTCGCCAACATCGCGTTCGAGGTCGACGACGCCACCCGTGCCTTCGAGCTGGCAGTCGAGCGGGGCGCCGTCGCCGTCGAACAGCCCACCGTCCACAGCAAGGACGGCACCGAGGTGGTCACCGCCGCGGTCCTGGGCTTCGGTGACGTGGCCCACCGGTTCGTCCAGCGCACCGGCGACCGCGATCAGTTCCTGCCCGGAGTGATGGACATCATCGCCGCGGACCCCGAGGCGGGCGAGGAGCTGCTCAGCACCGTGGACCACGCGGCGATCTGCCTGCCCGCGGGCCAACTGCGCCCCACGGTCGCGTTCTACGAGCACGTCTTCGGCTTCTCACAGATCTTCGAGGAGTTCATCGAGGTCGGTTCCCAGGCGATGGACTCCAAGGTCGTCCAGAGCCCGTCCGGCAAGGTGACCTTCACCCTGATCGAGCCGGTCACCGACCGCAAGCCCGGCCAGATCGACACCTTCCTCGCCCGCCACGGCGGCGCCGGCGTCCAGCACATGGCGCTGCTCTGCGACGACATCGTGGGCACCGTGCAGGTCCTGGAGCAGCGGGGCGTCACCTTCCTGCAGACGCCGGGCTCCTACTACGACCAGTTGCAGGAGCGCTTCGAGCGCTCCGAGCTCGCGATCGAGGACCTGCGCCGGACCAACGTCCTGATCGACGAGGACCACTGGGGCCAGGTGTTCCAGATCTTCACCCAGTCCCAGCACGTGCGGAAGACGTACTTCTGGGAGGTCATCGACCGGCACGGCGCCCGCACCTTCGGCAGCGGCAACATCAAGGCGCTCTACGAGGCGGTCGCCCGCGAGAAGGTCGTCTCCTGACCCGGCTCAGGGCGCCGTCCATCCACCGAGCTACCGACCTGTAAGGAAGAGCATGACCACCGAGGCCATCCAGACCTTCGCCCTCACCGACGAGGAGCGCGCGCTGCTGCCGACCGACGAGGACGTCGCTTTCTACGCGGAGCACGGCTGGTACCTGTCAAAGAAGCTGTTCACCGACGAGGAGATCGAGCAGCTGGAGGCCGCCAGCGAGCGCTTCTACGCCGGCCACCGCGACCGCACCCTGCCGGTCCGCCCGCCCAAGCTGGCCTACTGGGAGCCGGAGAAGGGTGACATCCAGCGGCACAACGACTACATCCACTACGAGGACGACACCATAGGCCGGATCCTGAGCAAGCCGCTGCTGGGCGCGGTCGCCGCGCGCCTCGCCCAGGCCGAGCAGATCCGGGTGTTCCAGTCGACGCTCATCTACAAGCCCCCGGCGGCGCAGGAGCAGTCGAACATCGTGCCCTGGCACTTCGACCGCCACTACTGGTCCACCTCCACCTCCGAGCGGATGCTGACCGCGTTCATCCCCTTCCACGACTGCGGCGAGGAGATGGGCACCATCACCATGGTCGACGGCAGCCACCGGTGGAAGGAGACCGCCGACAACGACGCCACCTCCCTGCATTTCGCGGAGCGCGACCGCTCCGAGCTGGACCAGATGCTGGAGGAGAACGCGGCGTTCAACGGCGTGGAGGTCACCAAGATCCCGATCATGATCCCCAAGGGGCACGTCAACTTCCACCACTGCCGCACCTACCACGGCAGCGGTGCCAACGTCAGCGACCGTCCGCGCCGCGCGATCTCCTTCCACCTGCAGGACGGCGAGAACCACTACCGCGAGTTCTTCCGCTCGGACGGCACCCAGGTCAGCTACAACCACGACGTGCTGGTGCGCCGCACGGCCGAGGGCACTCCCGACTACAGCGACCCCGAGTACCTCCCGCTGCTGTGGAGCGACCACTGATGCGTAGTGCCGCGGTGGTCGGTACCGGATTGATCGGCACCTCGATCGCCCTGGCCCTGCGTGGCCGGGGCGTGACCACCTACCTGATCGACACCGACCCGGAGTCGGCGCGCACGGCCTCCGAACTCGGGGCCGGCATCGCGGGCAGTCCGCGTGAACCGGTCGACCTGGCGGTCATCGCGGTACCACCGCAGTACGTTGCAGCGGCCCTCAGAGAACACCAGCAACGGGCGCTGGCACACGACTTCACGGATGCGGCCAGCGTCAAGGAGCAGGTCCAGCAGGAGGCGGCCCGGACCGGCTGTGACCTGACCCGCTTCGTCGGAGGGCATCCCATGGGTGGCCGGGAGCAGTCGGGTCCGCTGGCCGCCAGCGCTGACCTGTTCCACGGTCGTCCCTGGGTGCTCACTCCGGCCCCGCAGACCCGGGCGCAGACGGTCGAACGCGCGCGGAAGCTGGCTGAGCTGTGCGGGGCCAGGCCGGTCATGATGACCCAAGCGGAGCACGACCAGGCGGTCGCGCTGGTCTCCCACACCCCGCATCTGGTGTCGAGCCTGCTCGCGGCGCGTCTGCTGCATGGCGAGCAGTCCCAGCTCGGGATCTCAGGACAGGGACTCCGTGACGTGACCCGCCTCGCCGGAGGCCGCGTTGAACTGTGGACCGACATTCTGTGCACGAATGCCGTAGCCGTCGCCGACGTCCTTGCGGAGTTCTCCCACGACGTGGCGCTGATGGTCGAGACATTGCGCGCACTGGGCACCGCCCGGAAGCCGGAGCAAGGCAGTGCCTCAAAGGATCGGCTCGCGTCGGTCCTGCTCCAGGGTGTGCAGGGAAGGGCTTCGATCACCGCGTGCAGCACGGACGGAGCCGACACGAGCCGGACTTATGCGACCGCACCGGGAAGGGTGTGAGGGATGACTCACGTTGGAGCGCCACCAGATCAGGCCCTGTTGCTCGCCGACCTGCACGGCTCGCTCAGTGCCCCGATCCTCGACGCGATGACCTTCCTCAATGAGGTCGTCGGCCGTTTCCCGGACGCGATTTCCTTCGCTCCAGGCCGGCCGACCGAGGGCGACTTCGAACCCGAGGACCTCGCACGCCATCTACAGACCTACACCACGTACCTCGAAAAGGAACTCGGCTGGTCACGTGATCAGGTGCGGACCCAGTTGTTCCAGTACGGCCGAACCAGCGGCATCATCCGGGAACTGATTGCCAGGACGGTCGCCAACGACGAGGGAATCCAGGTCCCGCCGGAAGCGATCGTGGTGACGACGGGTTGCCAGGAGGCGTTGCTCCTCACCCTGAGGGCGCTCTTCGCCAGGCCCGAAGACACTCTGCTGGTCAGTTCACCTTGCTATGTGGGTATTACCGGTGCGGCCCAGCTCATGGGCATCCGAGTGCGCCCCGTGCCTGAAGGCCCCGCCGGACCCGATCCGGAAGCCGTGCTCGCGGCTGTCCACGCCAGCAGGCAGGC
The DNA here is from genome assembly GCF_040706415.1 of Streptomyces sp. NPDC048106. Lineage (NCBI taxonomy): Bacteria > Bacillati > Actinomycetota > Actinomycetes > Kitasatosporales > Streptomycetaceae > Streptomyces > Streptomyces sp. NPDC048106. The sequence goes on from NZ_JBEZND010000012.1 coordinate 3,711, forward strand.
AGGCGAAAACCCCCGGGCCTTCTACGTGGTCCCGGATTTCGGCAACCCCTCGGGAGCGAGCATGAGTCCGGCGGCGCGGAGGCGTCTGCTCGACTTGGCCGCTGACGAAGACTTTCTTGTCCTGGAGGACGCCCCCTACGGGTTCTTCGTCCGAACCGGATCCGCCCGCCCGACACTGAAGGCCCTCGACCACAGCCGCCGTGTGATACTCCTGGGCTCCTTCGCCAAGACCGCGCTTCCTGGAGCCCGTGTGGGCTACATCATCGCCGACCAGGAGGTCGTAGGCCCATCCGGCAGGCGCACGATGCTCACGGACGAACTGTCGAAGATCAAGAGCATGACCACGGTGAACACCTCGGCCATCAGTCAGGCCGTCATCGGCGGGCTGCTGGTCGAAAGCGACTGCCGGCTTCGCACCGCGAACTCTCACGCCATCGCCCACTACCGCGCCAACATGGACACGCTGCTCGACGAGTTGGAGCGGCACTTCCCCGCGGCGCGCCGGGCTGAGGTCGGAGTCCGCTGGAACCGTCCCGACGGCGGCTTCTTCGTCGTCGTCGACGTCCCTTTCGTCGCCGACCACCGGGCTCTCGAGCTCTCCGCGCGGTGCTTCGGTGTGCTGTGGACCCCGATGTGCGACTTCCATCTGGATGGCGGCGGCACTCGTCAGTTGCGTTTGTCGTGCAGCTCACAGAGCCCGCAAGAGATCACCGAGGGCGTTGCGAGGTTGGCCGACTTCATCACCGCGCAGACAACCGGCACAGCCGGCTAGTACTCCAGCCGGACTTCGCCCCAACCGTGGCTGACGGCGTGCGCGAATCCGGCTGACACATCGGCATCGAGCCAGGTGGACGGGGTGCGAGGGTTCCAAAAACTGATGGCGTGCGCCCCGCTCACCGGACAAAGAATGGAGAATACGAGGTGCCGAATCTGGACGCTTACGAGGCTGCGGCCAAGGAGCGGCTGCCGAAACCGGTCTGGGACTTCCTCGCAGGCGGAAGCGGCACCGAGTCGATGCTGACGGCGGGCCGGGAAGCCTTGGACCGGATTCAGCTGCGGCCGCGCTGCCTCGTCGACGTCTCTCGCTGCGACTCCTCAACCGCCCTACTGGGTGCCAAGTTGGCGGCCCCATTGGGTATCGCTCCGATGGCCTACCATCGGCTCGCCCACCCTGAGGGGGAGGTGGCAACGGCGCGCGCCGCGGGCGCCGCGGGCGTGCTGTTCACGGTGAGTATGTTCGCCAGTCGGACTCTTGAGGACATCGCCGCCGCGGCCAGCGGCCCCTTGTGGCTCCAGCTCTACTGGCTCAAGGACCGCGGGGCGATGACGGATCTGATCCGCCGGGCCGAGTCCGCCGGCTATCGGGCGCTGGTGCTGACCGTCGACGCGCCGAGAGTCGCGTTCCGCCCGCGCGACGCCCACAACGAGTTCGTGGTACCGCCTGATGTGCGAGCGGTCAACATCTCTCCGGAGGTCATGGCCGCTTCCCACCGGAGCCTGAACGGGCAATCGGCTGTCGCACGGCACTCGAGGGAGCAGTTCGACGCCTCGATCACCTGGGAGGACCTTGCCTGGCTGCGTGGAGTGACGTCTCTGCCGGTGGTGCTGAAGGGTGTGCTGACCGGCGAGGACGCGGAGCTGGCAGTCAAGAACGGCGTTTCGGGGCTGGTCGTCTCCAATCACGGCGGCCGACAGCTCGATTTCGCCAAAAGCGCTCCGGAGTGCCTCACCGAGGTGGTGGACGCTGCGGGAGGAGGCTGCAAGGTCATCCTTGACGGGGGGATCCGGCACGGCGCAGACGTGGCCAAGGCCCTGTGCATGGGCGCGGACGCGGTCCTGATCGGACGTCCGGCTCTGTGGGGGCTGGCGCATTCCGGTGCCAAGGGGGTCGCGGGCGTCCTACGACTGCTTATCGACGAGTTCGAGGAAGTCATGGCCTTGATGGGCGCGCCGTCCGTCGCCGATTTCGGACGGTCGGGAGTCTCCTACCGAGGCTGATTCCCAGCTCCGAGCGGACAGTTGTGATGTCGACGCGTCGATGACGGCACCGGAACGCCGACCGGCCGGATCGGGTTGGTCCAGGGCGACGCGGTGCAGCCTGGCCCAGACCCGGTCCCGCCCCACCGGGGAAAGGGCCGTTCAAGCGTGGACCAGGCCGGCCCGAACACCAGGGGGAGCTGCCGGCAAGGGCACCCCGAAGCGACTACCCAGATGATCGCCGCGAGCGCCCCCGGTCGCCCACCCGCAGCGGCCCTCGCCTTGCGGCCGCTGCGTCTCTGCACGCCACGTGATCGGATATGCAGTCGAGCGTGACCGCTCATCTGGGAACCCGGCGTGGTGTAACTTTCCTTATTTTCCAACCGAGTTGTGGCGTACCCGCCACTCCACCCAGCGCTTGGCGAGCACGAAGAACACGCTGACCACGGCGAAGCAGAACGCCTCGAAAGCGTGCGTCATCGGCTTCGGGTCCTGCTTGCTGAGGGCCCAGAATCCCAGGGCGAGCAACGCGAACACCAGCGGCAAAAGCCAGCCCTTGAGCTTCATGTGAGGCAAGAGCGAGCGGAGAAACCAGGGGAGCTCTGGATCCGTCCGCGCCTCTGCGGCGACCAGGTACTCGGAATCACCGGGCCGGGTCTTCTTCGCTTCCGCCTTCGCCCGCAGCGCGAGCGCCTTTGAGGAGTCTCCGTAGAACCACCACGTGTACCAGGTGATCAGAGCGAATACCACCGCAAAGCCGACCGCCCACGGCACGAGCCTCGTCGGCGAAGCGCCCCGGATCATCCACAACGCGATAAGTCCGAGGACCACTGCGACACCTCTGATGGCGGACATCAGGGTGCGCTTCAAGCGGTTTGACATGCACGCACTGTAAGACCCGCCGAGCAGTCGGCCAAGCCGAGCCCGGCCTGTCAGTGCCGCATGGCAGGCTCCGCGCATGACCTACGACTTGGCAGTGTGGGAGGGCGAGCGCCCGGCGGACGGCAAGGCGGCCGAGTGCGAGTCCGCGTGGTGAAGTGTGGACCTCTGACAACTCCGACAGCAGGGAGCGTTTCTGCCGATGACCGCACAGTCCGTACGCCCGGTCATGGATGTCTCGCCGTTCACACCTTCTCTCGTCAAAGCGGTGTTCAGGGACGTGACGCCGATGCACGTCTCTCGGCCGGCCGCGTGGGCCGCCGCGTCGGTGACGCGGACCGTGCTGACGGAGATCATCGACGGCGCGAGGAGGGCCGCGGCGGAGGAGGCCCGGAAGAAGCTGATTCCCGGGGACCTTCTCTCGGCGATCGACCGGAACGTCGAGCTGGAGGTGGGGACCAAGTGGTACGACCACAGCCCGACGTTTCGGGGCCTGACCGGTGTCGTGTACGACGCCGACGGTGTCATCGTGCCTTCTCGTCAGCGCAGCCAGTCGCGCAGACCGAGTGCCGTGGTCGGCGCCCACAGGTTCGAGGCCGGGGTCAAGAAGCTGCTGTGGAGCCGGGGGGCGACGGCCGTGCCGGCGATGGTCCGCGACCTGGACGGAATCGCGAGTGTGTTCCTGACGGACCTCGCCCGGGACGCGGCCATGGTCGTCCGCGAGGGCGGGGTCAAACGTTTCGGTACGGCCACCCTGGTGATGCCGGGCGAACCGGCCCCAGCCCCGCTCCTCAAGGATTTCCTCCAGGCCCCGACCACCCACAGGGGGGACGGGCGGACCATCGGCAGGGACCACGTCCTGGCCGCCACCACGATGCAGTTGTTCGGCGGCAACCTAAGGCAGCGAGCCCTCACCGAAGCTGCCGACAGCGGTGTTCCTCCACGCGTCCGGCAGCGGTGACAGCACCGCGGAGACGATCGTGCGGGACGAGGTGACGACGTCGGCCACGAAGCGCAGGCGGCCGACGTGGAGTCGGCGCAGTGCCGGACCGTGGTCGACCGCGACGACGAGGGTCACGGCGAGCAGGAGAAGCTGCCACAAGGTCATCACCGGGCGGCGCATCACGCGGGGCAGTTCGGCCAGCGAAGCGTGCAGTCTCTCGCAGTGGAAGGGGACGTGGCGCTGCTCGTCGGACAGGATCCGTCCCGCCACGTCCGACGTGAGCGCGTCGTCGGTGCCGTCGCGCAGGGCCCGGTAATAGCGCAGGGCCACCACTTCGGCGATCATCAGCACGAGCAGTTCCAGGCGCAGGCCCATGAGCCGCCGCAGCCGGACGAAGACCGCGTCGCTCCAGTGGCCGGTCAGCGTCGGTACGCCGCCCGCGGCCAACAGCCGGGCGAGCAGGCGGGCGTGGTTCTGCTCCTCGGCGACGAAGAGCCGGACTGCCCGCGCGTAGTCGTCGTCGCCGGCCTCATCGGCTTTGCCGACGAGGTTGGCGCCGTCGCCGTCCTCGCCGATCTGGAAGCGCTGGATGCCGGCCCACACCGCCGGATGCAGCGTCGCGCCTCGCGTCCAGTCCGGGTCGCCCTGCGCTTGCCTGCGCTCGCGCTCGTCCTCGAACCGCCGTGTCCACTTGGCGAAGTCTCCGCTATGCACCCGGTCTCCCCTCTCCGGGGCACAACCACCGCGCCCTGGAGAGGGACGACGCCGACGGACGGCGAACCGTTCCGCCGGGGGCGAAGACACCTGGCGACGTCCCACCGAAACCGTCCGAAAGCCCGCGCGCATCCCCGGCGATCTCGTCAACGCCCAGTCGAAAGCGCTGGACGCCGCCGTTCACGCCCGTCCGTCGTCTTCGTGATCCAGGATGCTCGGGGTGTCATGTTCCTCATCGCTTGCGCGGGTCTGGAGCGGCTCCGGAAGCGCGGCTCGCGACCAGGCCGTGGCCTCGGGCTAGTAGCGGAAGTGTTCGAGGCGGCAGGGCGCGGAGGCGCAGGAGCCGGACCATACCCACCTGGGGCTTCGGCGACCAGCGATATTCCAGGGGGTGAGGGGAAGGGCGGAGGGGGCCGGGGTGGGCGGGCCCGGCCCTGCCGGGTGGGGCCGGGCCCGCCCTGGCCCGGAGGGGGGTCCGGCCCGAATGACCAGGGCCTGAGCGGCGTCCGGGCCGCATCGGCTGAACCCGGCCCGCCCTGGACGGACGGGGGTCAGCCGGTCGGTGGGGTCTGAACAGGCCCCGTCCCCGATGGACGGGAGTGACGGGGCGTGTCCCTGACGGACGGGAGAGACGGGGCGTGTCCCTGACGGACGGGAGTGACGGGGCGTGTCCCTGACGGACGGGAGAGACGGGGCGTGTCCCTGACGGACGGGAGAGACGGGGCGTGTCCCTGACGGAGGGTGCGCGGGGGCATCGAAACGGCCGAGGACCGGCCCGGTCGGCGTGCGCGGCGCCCGGCTCGGCCGACGTGCGCAGGGCGCGTCCCGGCCGACGCAGTCCGTCCCCACCAGGCGACCGCGTGCGCAGGCCGTACCGGCCGACGCAGGCCCGACCTCACCGGACGACCGCGTGCGTAGGCCGTACCGGCCGACGCAGGCCCGGCCCTACCAGGCGCAGGCCGACCCCGAACCGCCCCGCACCCGACCGACGAGCGCAGGGCACATCCCTGTCGGCGCAGGACCGACCCCACCTGGCGACGGCCGGCCCCGACCCGCACCGCATCAGCAAGGGCCGCCCCCGCCCGCCCGTCGTACCACCTACTCCCTCACTCCCTCACTACCCCACTCCCCCTGCTCCCCCACTCCCCCTGCTCCCCCTCACCCCGCCACAACCGCCTCCGCCGCTGCTATGCCGCACACTCGGGCGGCGCCGTACGTGGCGATGTGCAGGATTCCCCTCGGGGGTGCCTGGGGGAGGCCCATTTCGACGACAACGGTGTCGGGGCGGGCGGCGAGGAGGGTGTCGAGGGCGGAGCGCATCCAGGCGTGGCGGTGTTCGTCGCGGACCACGGCGACGATGCGGCGGTCACCGGCGGCGGCGAGGGCGTGGGTGCCCGCGTCCGTGCCGGTGAAGGTGCCGTCGGTGCTGCCGGGCACCAGCCGGCTCAGCTCGGCGGCGACCCCCCAGGGGGTCTCGTCCCCGACGGCGATGTTGGCCTCGGGGCTGAACCGGGCGACGTGGACGGGTGAGTCGAGGGGCGCGGGGGCGCCGGCGCGGGTGATCCTCAGTGCCCGGCGGGCCGCGGTGAGGCCGATCTCCGGGTCCGGCTCGGTGCGGGCCGCGCCGTCGCGCGCGCCGGCCGTCCAGCGGGCCAGCCGCCGTACCCGGGCGGCCGCGTCGGCGAGCCGTTCCTCGGGCAGTTCGCCGGAGCGTACGGCGGCCACGAGCGCGTCGCGCAGGCCGAGCACGGTGTCCTCGTCGCACAGTCCGCCGCCCACGCAGATGGCGTCGGCGCCGGCCGCGATGGCGAGGACCACGCCGTGTTCCAGGCCGTACGTGCCGGTGATGGCGCGCATCTCCATGCCGTCGGTGACGATCAGTCCCTGGTAGCCGAGTTCGCCGCGCAGCAGGTCGGTGAGGACGCGGCGGGAGAGGGTGCCGGGGCGGTCGGGGTCCAGGGCCGGGACGAGGATGTGCGCGCTCATGACGGCCCGGGTGCCGGCGGCGATCGCGGCGCGGAACGGGGGGAGTTCGCGCGCGAAGAGGGTCTCGATGTCGACGTCGATGCGGGGTACGGCGTGGTGGGAGTCGATGTTGGTGTCGCCGTGGCCCGGGAAGTGCTTGGCGCAGGCGGCGACGCCGGTGGACTGGAGGCCCTCGACCCAGGCGGCGGTGTGCCGGGCGACGAGGTCGGTGTCGGCACCGAAGGAGCGGACACCGATGACGGGGTTGTCGGGGTTGGCGTTGACGTCGGCGGAGGGCGCCCAGTCGAAGTTGACACCGCAGGCGGCCAGGCGGCGGCCCAGCTCGCGGGAGACGGCGCGGGTGAGGGCGGGGTCGTCGACGGCGCCGAGGGCGAGGTTGCCGGGGAAGGAGGAGCCGGTGCGTACGTCGAGGCGGGTGACGTCGCCGCTCTCCTCGTCGATGGCGATCAGGAGGTCGTCCCGCTCGGACCGCAACTGGGCGGTCAGCGACGTCACTTGGGCCTCGGTGACGACGTTGCGGCCGAACAGGGCGACGGAGGCGAGGCCCTCCCCGAGGCGGCGGCGCACCCAGTCGGGGGCGGTGGTGCCGTCGAACCCCGGTTGCAGCACCGCGAGGGCGTCGCGGGTGAGGGTGTCAGGGCCGGTGGCGAGTGTGGTCATCGGGCGTCATCCCTTCACGGCGCCGTCGGTCAGACCGCTGACAGCCTTGCGTTGCAGGAAGATGAAGAGGATCAGGATGGGCAGCGCGAACAGGGACGAGGCGGCCATGGTGGCGCCCCAGTCGTCGCCGAAGGCGGTCTGGAACTGGGACAGCCACAGCGGCAGGGTCTGCTTCTCGATGTCCTTGTTGAGGATCAGGACCAGCGGGAACTCGTTCCAGGCGGTGATGAACCCGAACAGCGAGGTGGCCATGAGGCCGGGCGCGAGCAGCGGGAAGATCACCTTGCGGAAGGCCTGGAGACGGGTGCAGCCGTCGACCATCGCCGACTCCTCCAGCTCCTTCGGCACGGCGGCGATGTAGCCGCGCAGCGTCAGGACGGTGAGGGGCAGCACCATCATCGCGTAGAAGACGGTGAGCGGGACCAGGCTGTTCAGCATGTCGTTGTCGCGCACGATCATGTAGATGGCGATGATCATGACCTCCCAGGGGGCCATCTGCGCCAGCATGAAGGTGACGATGAACCCGCGCCGCCCCTTGAACCGCATCCGCGCCAGCGCGAAGGCGGCGAACAGGGCGATGACGAGCGACAGCAGCACCGAACAGAGCGTGACCGTCACGGAGTTGACGACCAGGGTCCAGAAGTGGTCGGCGTGGACCGCCTTGTCGAAGTGGCCGAAGGTGAAGTGCGTCGGGAACCACACCGGGTTCTCGGTGATGATGTCGCCGGTCGGCTTGAAGGCCGTGGCGAACATCCAGTACACGGGGAACACGAAGCCGACGAAGAGGACGACGGCGGTCGCGTTGGGCCAGATACGGCCGAAGAGCGAGCGCTTCACAGCTCGTCCTCCTCTTGCTTGAGCACCATGCGCAGGTAGTACGAGGTGATGACGAGCAGGACCAGGATGGTCAGGAAGGAGATCGCCGCGCCGACCCCGAAGTGCTGGTTGCCGACGCCCTCGACGTAGGCGTAGATCGGCAGGGTCTCGGTGAGGCGGTCTGGGCCGCCCTCGTTCATGGCGAAGACCTGCGGGAACGCCTTGAAGACCCAGATGACTTCGAGGAACGTCGTGGAGTAGAGGAAGGGCCGCAGGAAGGGCAGGGTCACGGAGGTGAAGCTCTGCCAGGCGCCGGCGCCGTCCAGGGCGGCGGCCTCGTACAGCTCCTTGGGGATGGTGGTCGTCGCGGCGTAGAGGTTGATCGCGACGAACGGGATCGACTGCCACACGATGAGCAGGACGATCACGGAGAAGGTGGAGAACTGGCCGCCCATCCAGTTGTAGTCGGCCATCGAGTGCCAACCGAGCTTGTCCAGGACCCAGTTGACGACGCCGAAGCGCTGCGCGAACAGCCACTGGTAGACGGTGGTGGCGGCGATGACGGGCATGGCCCAGGCGAGCACGAGGCCCACCAGCAGGGTGAGGCGCATCTTCTTGCCGAGGCGGGCGAGCAGCAGTCCGATCAGGGTGCCGATCAGCATGATCAGGACGACGTTGGCGGCGGTGAAGAGGACCGAGCGCTCGACGACCTTCCAGAAGTCCGAACCGGTCAGGACCTGCTGGTAGTTGTGGAAGCCGTTCCACTCGGTGAGGTGCTGGATGAGCTGCCGCGGGTTGAGGTTCTGGAACGACAGCATGCCGTTCTTGACCAGCGGCCAGCCCAGCAGGACCAGGGTGGCCACCAGCGCGGGCAGCAGGAGGAGATAGGGGGCGGCGGCAAGGCGGCCGGCCGGGGACCGGGAGGCCCGGTCCGCACCGCGCGGCGGCGCCGGCGCCCGGCCCTTGCGGACAGCGGGCCCCCCGGCCGTGTCCGTGCCTTCGGTCTGCACTGACATGAGTCGTCGTCTCTTCCGTGGCCGTACGAAATCCGTGCGCGCCGCGGGCGCCAGGGGACGCGGGCGGCGCAGGTGAGCCGGGGGTGTCGTGACGACACCCCCGGCGCTGTGCTAGTTCTGCTGGGCCAGACGCTGGTTGATCTGGCTCTCGACGTCCTTGGCGGCGGCGGCCGGGGCCTTGCCGTTCAGCACGGCGGTCATGTACGACTTGATCGGGTTCGGCGTGTTCTCCACCGCGGCCCACTCGGGGATCAGCGGGGTGGTGCCGCCGACCGCGGCGCCCGGAGCCGCGGCCTCGGCGGCGGCGTTGCCCTTGAGGTTGCTCTCCAGGGACTCCTTGTTCGGGATGACGCCGCTGAGCTTGGCCAGTTCGCCCTCGTACTGGTCGGACAGGGCGATCTTCAGGAACTCCTTGGCCAGGGACTGCTTCTTGCTGTTCTGGGCGACGGCGAGGTTGGAGCCGCCGAGGAAGACGCCCTCGGGCTTGGTGGCGTCGGTGCCCGGGATGGTGAAGTAGCCGAGGTCCTTCTCGATGGACTTGTTGGCCTGGATGGCGGTGGCCGCCTCCCAGCCCATGCCGATGAAGGCGCCGGTCTTGCCCTTGGCGAAGACGGTGGCCTGCTGCGGGGTGGCCTCGTCCTTGTCCTTGGGGGCCTTGGAGTAGGAGGCGTACTTCTTGTAGATCTCCATGGCCGCCGTGACCTTGGGGTCGGCGAGGTTGGAGACGTACTTGTCGCCCTGCTTCTTCACCAGGTCGCCGCCCTGGCCGACGATCAGGCCGTCGAGGAAGTACCAGTTCTGGCCCGGCAGGTAGATCGGCTCGGCGTCGGTCTTCTTGCCGATGGTGTCGAGGTCCTTGAGGAACTCGTCACGGGTCTTCGGCGTGGAGGTGATGCCGGCCTTCGCCCAGATCTTCTTGTTGTAGATGACGACGCGGTTGGCGAAGTACCAGGGGGCCGCGTACTGCTTGCCCTCGTAGACGGAGGACGCGGAGACCGAGGCGGTCCAGTCGGTGCCGATGGACTGCTTGAGGTCGCCGAGGTCCGCGAGGCCGCCGGTGGACGCGTAGGCGGGGGTCTGGGTGTTGCCGACCTCCAGGACGTCCGGCGGGTTGTCCTCCGAGAGTGCGGTGGTGATCTTCTGCTGGATCCCGTCCCACTTCTGGATCTCGAACTTCAGCTTGGCGCCGGTCTTCTTCTCGAAGGCGGCCTGGACGTCCTTGGACCACTGCGGCGGCGCGGAGCCGTCCATGGTCCACACGGTCAGGGTCTGGCCCTTCCAGCTGTCCGGACCCGCGTCCTTGCTGTCCTTGCCGTCGTTTCCGCCACACGCCGCAACGGAGACCATCATGCCCGCGATCACGATCGCGGAAGCGAGCTTGCGCTTCACGCCACCCTCCTCAGGGATGCCACTAACCCCCCACGCCCTCGGCGGTGACCTGCGTACGACGCTGTTGCACGTAGGGCTCGGGACCTGGCCACTAATGGTGTAGACCAGTAGGGTGGAGCTTGGCCTAGACCTTTCGGGGTGTCAAGGGTGCTCCGGGCGGCGGACGGAGGCCGTTACGAGAAAGTCACCGGAGCACTTTCATCCGCTTCCGGACCGGCGTTCGCGGCCCCGTCCGCCCCTTTCGCCCGGTCCGTTCGGTTGGACTAGACCATAGGGCACTTGGTCGCTATAACGGGAGCCCATCGACCCAGCCGGGAAGGCAGGCATGACCACCGACGTCAACGGCGCCGCGCGCGTGCCGAAGTACTACCGGATCAAGCAGCGGCTGCTCGCCATGACCGAGGCGCTGCAGCCCGGTGCGGCGGTGCCCGCGGAACGGGTGCTCGCCGAGCGGTTCGACACGTCCCGGACCACCGTGCGCCAGGCGTTGCAGGAGCTGGTCGGGGAGGGGCGGCTGGACCGGATCCAGGGCAAGGGCACGTTCGTGGCCCAGCCGAAGCTGTACCGGACGCTGCAACTCACCTCGCACACCGAGGACATGCGGGCGCAGGGACTGTCGCCCGCGTCGCAGGTCCTCGACGTCGGGGAGGTGCCGGCGGACGAGCGGCTGGCGGGGCTGCTGGGCATCGCCGGCGGGGAACCGGTGCTGCGCATCGAGCGGCTGCGGCTGGCCAGCGGAGAGCCGATGGCGATCGAGACGACGCATCTGTCCTCCCGGCGCTTTCCCGGGCTGCGGGGGGTGCTGGCGTCCTGCCCGTCGCTGTACACCGCGCTGTCCGAGGTGTACGGGGTGCTGTTGACGTCGGCCGACGAGACGATCGAGACGTCGCTGTCGACGCCGCGCGAGGCCGCGCTGCTGGCGACGGACGTGGGGCTGCCGATGCTGTTGCTCTCACGGCACGCGCGGGACGCCGAGGGGGCGCCGGTGGAGTGGGTGCGGTCGGTGTACCGGGGGTCGCGGTACAAGTTCGTGGCGACGCTGCGGCGGCCGGCGGTCCGCGGGGTCTCGGAGTAGCAGGCGCCTGCCCGGGCCCGGCCCGTCAGTCCAGGAACGCCGTCTCTATCCACCGCCGTACCGCGCTCGGCCGCATCCGGTGCAGGCGGTCCACCGTGTCGGCGACCTCCGGGGAGCCGCCCACGGAGAGGAACTTGTCGCGGACCAGCTCGGTGTGGGAGGCGCGGGTCTCCGGGCCCGCCGCGCCCACCGGGATCAGGCGGGTGCGGGAGACCGTACGGCCGTCGGTCAGGCGGACGGTGACGCGGGCGCCGGTGGCCTTGGTGGAGCGGGAGAAGTCGCGGTTGTCGGCGCGGACGGCGCCCACGAGGTCCACGAGTTCGTCGCCGCCGAAGCCGCGCAGCCACGGCACCGCCAGCTCCCCCGCCTCCCGTACCGCCTCCCCGAACGGGGCGTCCGACAGGAAGAGTTCGCGGGTCATCTCGGTGTCGTGCTCCAGCCGGATCCGCTTGGCCAGCGCCCAGCGGTCGAGGTCGTCCACGCGCGGCGAGGAGAAGTCGTCCACCGAGAACTCGCCGGTGAGCAGGGTGGTCGCCACCGGGTACGGCACGTCAAGGACCAGCGCGCCCAGCGGGGACCCCGGCCCGGTGACGTAGCGCGCGGCCCGCTCCCCCGCGAACAGGGTGTACAGGGAGGCCTCCACGACGACTTCGGCCACGTCCCGCGGGCGCAGCGGGCCCAGTTCGCGGTGGATCTCCGCCGCGCAGTCCACGGCCGCGTCGATGCCGGGGCCGCCGGGATGCATCTTGAAGGACAGCGTGTCGGTGTGCCAGCGCCGGCCGAGCCCCTTGGCCACCGCCTGCGGCAGCGGCACGGTCGCGAAGCGGGCGAGGAAGCCGTCGCTGTGCTCCATGATGTCGGGCGCGCCGCGCAGCCCGGCGTACGCCGCGTCGCAGGCGTCCATCGCGGTGCGCACCGGCGTGAAGGTGTTGAACAGCCGGGCGTCGCTGGCCAGGAAGGCGCGCATCAGGGGCCAGTTGGGCATGGCGAAGGCCAGCCCGAAGGCGTTCTCGTACAGGCTCGCGGAGGCCCGGTCGCAGTGCAGGCGGCCGGCGACCGCGCCGGCCAGGTGGGTGTGCACGGCGCTCTGGCCGCGCAGGGGGCCGAGCGTCGCGGAGGCGGTGATGCGGGCCGCGCACTCGTTGGCCACGACCACCGAGGTCAGCAGGGAGAGGCCGTCCAGGCGGCGGGCGTAGGCGAAGGCGAGCGGCACGGCGACCGTGGAGTTCGACAGGTGGCCCGCGTACGCGGTGTCGTCCAGGTTGAGCCAGGAGCCGAGCGCGGCGAAGACCCCGGCGGCCTGGCGGGGGTCGCGCTGCATGGGGTGCCCGAAGGCGGCCACCAGCTTGCGGCCCAGCGGGTGCTGGAGTCCGGCCCGGATGGAGGCGATCTGCGACAGCACCTGGCTCGCGGCGAGCTTGAGCACCCGGCAGGGCACGGCCTGCGGGCGCAACGTGGCGGCCCAGTGCGACAGTTCGCGCAGCGGGGTGTCGGGGCCCGCGGGCCGGCGGGCGGGCCGGGGCGCCGGGCGGGTCTGCTCGGCCCAGTCGGCGCACAGCGCCCTGGCGACGCTCTCCGCGAGGACGGCGGTCATGGCGGGTACCTTCCGTGCGTGCGTCGAGGTGCGGACGACGGCCGGGACACGAACGCGGGAGCACCGGATCGACCCGGTGCCCCCGCGGCGTGTGGCGGTGTTACGCGGCCGGGACCTTGTCCAGGAAGCCGTAGACGGCCTTGACCTTGCCGGCCTCGTCGGCGACGAGGACGTCGAAGCCGATGGCGATCGGCTCGGCGCCCGGCTCGGTCACCAGGCCCCACTGGAAGCGGGCCTGGTTGTGGTGGGCGTCCACGGTGCCGTGCAGCTCGAAGGAGAGGCCCTTGAACTGGTCACGGGCGCCGGCCACCACGGCCGCGAAGCCCTCACGGCCCTCGACCGCGGCCATCGGGTCGATGTACGGGGCGTCGGCGGTGAACAGCTCGGCAATGGCCGCGGCGCGCTTGTCGGCGTCCGCCTCGTTCCAGATGTCGAGGTAGCGGGTGACGGTGGTGGTCAGGTCGCTCATGCGGGCGATCTCCTTTGTGGTGGTGCTTCTTCGGTTCTTCGGACGGTTGGTTCAGGGGACGGCAGGCGCCCACACGGGGAGGGCTCCGGGGAGCACCTCGAAGGTGGCCGCGGCGCCGATGCCGTGTTGGTACTCACCGTCGTGCTCCAGCGGGAGGCGGCGGCCGTCGGTGCGTTCCACGGTGATCCGGCGGCCCCGCGCGTACACGGTCGCCGGATGGGTCATATGGGCGGCGTTCAGGGTCAGTTCGGGGACCTCGGCCGCGGGGACGCCGCCGCCGATGACGCAGACGTCGAGCAGTCCGTCGTCGAGCAGCGAGTCGGGCAGTACCTGGAAGCGGCCGCCGCGGTAGGGGCCGCCGCCGACGTTGGCGAGGACGGTGGGGCCCTCGTGCACGATCCGGCCGTCGACCGTGACCCGGCCGGGGTACGGCTCGTACCCGTCGGCGGTGTCGGCGAAGGCGCGGGCGTAGCGCTCGCGGCCGGTCAGCGGCAGCTTCTTGGCGGTGAGCAGCGCGTCGGCGATGACGCCGGAACAGGCGCCCAGGTACACGTAGTTGCGGGTCTCGGCGAGTCTGGCCAGGTCGAGCCTGCGCAGCCGGGCGCTGCCGCCGATGCCGTAGTCGGTGAGGACCGCCTTGAGCGACTCGCTCCAGGGCCGCTCACCCCACAGCATCTTGTAGCCGGAGTTGCCGGTGCCGCCGGGCACCACCGCGAGGCTGGCTCCGCCGTCGGCCGGCACCAGTCCCTGGACGGCCTCGCGGACCGTGCCGTCGCCGCCGATGGCCACGATGAGGTCGGGCGCGCCGTCGGTGCGCTCCAGGGCGCGGCGTACGGCGACGGTCGCGTCCCCTGGCCCGGTGGTCGCGTGGACCTCGGCCCGGTCGAGGCAGGAGGCACACAACTGCCTTACCTCCTCGACCAGTTCGGGCGAGTAGCTGCCGGATGCGGGATTGACCAGGACGAGTGCCCGGGTGGGACCCGGGGCCGCGGTGTCTGCCATGGGGGCGTACTCCTTCGTCGGTCGGCACCGGGGAGATTGGGCTGGTGTGCCCCGTCGTCCCGGTGATGTCCACTGTGCCGGGGTGCCCTGTCACGGGGCTGACACGCGGCTGACACGGCGACGGGCGGCGAGGGGCTGGGGCTTCGGGCGGCGAGGCCGGGGCTTGGGTCGGAGGAGGGCGGGACTTCGGGCGGAGACAGGCCGGGGCTTCGGCCGGCAACGGGCCGGGGCTTCCGGAGGCGGCGGGCTGGACCTTCCCGCGGCGACAGGGCGGGGCTTCCGGAGGCGGCGACAGGCCAGGGCTTCCAGCGGCGACAGGCCGAAGCTTCCCACGGCAACGGGGCGGGGCTTCTGGAAGCGGCGAGAGGGCGGGGCTTCCAGCAGCAACAGGCCGAAGCTTCCGCCCGCGAACGGGCTGGGCCTTCCCACGGCAACCGGCCGGGACTTCCGGAAGCGGCGACACGGCCGGGCTCCCAGCGGCGACACGCCTGGGCTTCCGACAGCAACCGGGCCGGGGCTTCCCACGGCAACGGGCCGGGACTTCCGGAGGCGGCGACACGGCGGCGCTTCCAAAGGCGGCAACAGGCCGCGGATTCCGACAGCGGCAAGGCGGGGCTTCCAGCAACGGGCCGCAGCTTCCGGCCGCGAACGGGCCGGGACTTCCGGAGGCAGCAATCGGGCCGGGGCTTCTCACGGCAACAGGCCGGGACCCGGAGGCGGCGACACGGCGGGCCTTCCGACAACAACCGGCCGGGCCCTCCGGCGGCGGCAGGCCGGGCCTTCCGACAGCGGCAAGGCGGGGCTTCCGGCGGCAGCGGCAGCGGCAGCGGCGGGGTTTTCGCCGGTGGGGCCGTGGTGGGGCACGGCCCTTCTGGGGGCCCGGGTGGGGCGGGCTGTCACCAGGTCACATGCAGCGCGGTGAGTCCGTAGTTGATGGTGTTCTGGCGGAACACCACCGGCTCGGGGACGTCCGCGAGGCGCAGCCCGGGGAAGCGGTCGAACAGGGCCCGCAGACAGACCTCCAGCTCCATCCGGGCCAGCGGGGCGCCCGGGCACAGGTGGCGGCCGTAGCCGAAGGCGACGTGCCGGAAGGCGTCCTCGCGGTGGATGTCGAAGCGGGCGCCGTCCGCGAAGACGGCCTCGTCGTGGTTGGCGCTCGGGTAGGCGAGGATGACGCCGTCGCCCGGGGCCATGTGCGCGCCGCCCACCTCGGCGTCGGCGACCGTGACCCGGACCTGGTTGTCCTGGGTGATGGACCAGTAGCGCAGCAGCTCCTCGACGGCCTGGCCGTACAGCGCCGGGTCGCGCCGCAGGTCGGCCAGTTGGTCGGGGTGGCGCAGCAGGCTCGCCACGCCGAGGCTGAGCTGGTGGGCCGTGGTCTCGTGGCCGGCCACCAGCAGCAGCCGGGCCATGGCCACGAAGTCCTCGCGGCTCAGCTCGCCGGTCGCCATGTACTGGGTGGCCAGCCTGCTCAGCAGGTCGTCGCCGGGCTCGTCCAGCTTGGCGGTGATGAGCCGGTCGAGGTACTCCGTCAGCCTCACGAACGCGGCGTATATCTCCTCCGGCGAGGCGTCCTGGGAGAGCACCGCCTGGCTCACCTCGGCGAAGTCCACCTCGTCGGCCTCGGGGACGCCGAGCATCCGGGCGATCACCAGGGAGGGCAGGCGCAGGGAGAGCTGGGCGACCAGGTCGACGGGGCGGGGCCCGGCGGCCAGTTCGTCGAGCAGCCGCTCCACCAGGGACTCGACCTCGGGCCGCATCCTGCGGCTGGCGCGGGCGGTGAACTCCGGCATGACCATGCGGCGCAGCCGGTTGTGCTCCGCGCCGTCCATGCGGGTGAAGGACATCACGCGCGGGGCGGGCGGGAGCTGGATGCGGACGGGGAAGCCGGGCAGGGTGTCGTCCGAGCTGAAGCGTTCGTCGGTCAGTACCTGGCGCAGGTCCTCGTAGCGGGTGACGAGCCAGGCCTCGCCCGTGCGGATGCGCACCTTCACGGGTGGTCCCTGGCGCAGTCCGGTGTAGGCGTCGGGTGGTGAGTAGGGGCAGGAACGCGCCATGGGCCATTCCGCGAGCTCCTCCGTAGGGGAGGGCATGATTCCGGTCATTGGTTCCTCCTGTTGGCCGAGTTCTTTCGGTTGCAGCCATCGTGGAGGTCGCCGTTGACAGGGTTCTGATACGACACTGACGGGCGCCCGCGTGGATCGCGGGCGCCCGTCGGGGAGCTGGTGGCCGGATCTCGGCCGGTTCGGTCAGGCGGTCGTCTTGGACCGGTTGGGCAGCAGTTGCAGCAGGGCCGCGGCGCCCACGCAGATGCCCGCCTGGACCAGCAGGCTGGTGCTGAACGCCTCCGCCATGCCGTGCGCACCGGGCCGGTGCTCGGCCACGTCGAAGAAGACGACGCCGATGATGGCCACGCCGAGGGCGTTGCCCACCTCCTGGGCGGTGGAGAACACGCCGGAGGCGGCCGCGGCGTACTGCGGTGCCACCCGCTCCAGCACCAGCGAGGTCAGCGGCGCCACCACCAGGCCCATGCCGTACCCGCACACCACCATGGCCGGGATGCACCAGGCGACGGCGCCGGTGGTGTCCAGCCGGTCCGCGGTGAAGGCGAGCGCGACGTCGCCCACGGCCACGGTCAGCGCGCCCAGCGCGAGGACCTGCTTGCCCAGCCTGCCCGCGAACTTCGGCGCCTGCACGGAGGACAGGAAGAAGCCGAGGCCGAGCGGGATGAACAGCAGTCCGGACTTCAGGGCGCTGGTGCCGCGCGCCTCCTGGAGGTAGAGCGCGAGGACCAGGAAGAAGGACGCCATCACCGAGAAGTACACGAGGATGGAGACCACGCCGACGCTGAACGAGCGGTCGTGGAAGAGCGAGGGGCTCATCAGCGGGGAGCGGCCACGGGCCGCCAGCCGGCGCTGGGTGATCCAGAACAGGCCGAGCAGCGGCACGGAGGCCACGAGCAGCGCCCAGGTCCAGGCCGGCCAGCCCTGCTCCCGGCCCTCCACCAGCGGCAGCACGACCGCGACGAGCCCGGCCGTCACCAGCAGCACGCCCAGCAGGTCGATTCCGGTCTTGCCGTCGTCGGCCTTCGACTCGGGCACGATCTTCGGGGTGGCGAGCAGCACCACCGCGCCGATGGGCACGTTGATCAGGAAGATGGTCCGCCAGTCCCAGCCGAACAGGTCCGCCTTGATCAGCACGCCGCCGATGAGCTGCCCGAAGACCGCCGCGGCGCCGAGCGCCAGGCCGTAGGCGTTGAACGCGGCGACCCGGGCCTTGCCGGTGTACGCGGTGTTCAGGATGCCGAGCACCTGCGGGATGACGAGGGCGGCGGCGGCGCCCTGGACGGCGCGGGCGACGATCAGTTCGGTCATGTTCGGCGCGATGCCACAGGCCAGCGAGGCCAGCGTGAACACCGCGACGCCGACGGAGTACACCCGTCGCCGCCCGTACAGGTCGCCCAGCCGGCCGCCGGTGATCAGCAGCGCGGCCAGGCCGATGGTGAAGGTCACGGCGACGAGCTGGATCTGTGCCGGTGTGGCGTGCATGTCCCGCTGGAGCGAGGGGATCGCCACGTTGACGATGAAGAAGTCGAGGTTGGTGATGAACAGGCCGGCCAGCACGACCAGGAGGGCTCCCCAGGCGGGTGCGCCGGCGGCCTCCTCGACGTCCGGTGGCGGTGCGGTCGAGGCCGCGGTGCCGGTCAGTTCCGCTTCGGTGGTCATGACGACCCTCCTAGGTCGTTTCGCGCTGGTGGAATGCGGGCCGATCGGTGCCTGCGGCGTACGACGACGGGGCGCGGGACGGCGGCCGGGACGACGGTCCTCGGATCACTGTCCCGCGCCCCGCTGACACTGCGCTGACACGGCCTCCGGGCTCAGCCCGCGAGGCTGGCCGCGGCCCGCTGGAGCCGGTGTGCGAAGTGGGCGGTGACGGCCTGGGCGTGGGTGTCGATGTAGAAGTGGCCGCCCTCGTACTCGTTGTGGCCCAGGTACGACGGGGTGCGCCCGGCCCAGTGGGTCATGGCGTCCGGCGCCTCCTGGAGCGGGTCGCTGCGGCCGCCGTAGGAGGCGAGCGGGCAGCTGACGCCGGCGCCGTCGTCGTCGTAGTCCCCCGCGACGCGGAGGTCGGAGCGCAGGGCCGGCACCACCAGGGCGAGCATCTCGGGGTTGTCGTAGACCTCGGCCGGGAAGGAGCCCAACTTCTTGATCCACTCGACGAGTTCGGGCTCCGGCATCCGGCTCTGCTCCTCGGTCGGCTTGAAGAAGCCGATGGGCGACCAGCCGGACATGCCGACCATCATCGGCGCCGGGCCGCCCTCCTCCTCCATGCGGATGGCGAGCCGGAAGGCCAGCTGGGCGCCGAGGCAGTGGCCGAAGAAGGCGAACGGCCGGTCGTCCAGGTCGTTGAGGACCGCCTCGTGCAGGGCGTCGAGCAGCGGCCAGAAGTTCTCGTAGGTCTCCTCCTCGCGGCGGTTGTGCCGGCCGGGGAGGGTGACGGCCTGCGGGCTGATGTCCGGCGGCAGCAGGCGTTCCCAGTCGCGGTAGATGATGGCGCCGCTGCCCGCGTGGGGCAGCAGGAACAGCCGGATGGAGGCGTCGGGCGACGGCTCCACGGGGTGGAACCAGTGCCCCTCGGTGGACATCTGGCTGCCGACGGTGCCGATGGCGGTGGTCACGACTGCGTACTCCCTAGGGTGGTTACGGGACCGAGGGCGCGTACCGCGGGCAGCAGCACCTCGGCGATCTCCTTCAACTGGGGCTCCGGGTCGAGGGATCCGATGCGGATCACCAGGTGCCGGGCACCGGCGCGGACGTATCCGGCGAGCCACTCGGCGCACTTCTCGGCACTGCCCCAGGCGTAGGCCTGGATGGTGCGCATCTGCTCCAGGGAGCGTCCGTAGTAGTGGCTGATGTAGTGCTCCAACTCGGCCTGGGCGGCGGCCTCGTCGCTGTTGACGGTGACCGTCGCGTACAGCCCGGGGACCACCGCGCGCCCCGCCTCGGCGGCGAGTTCGCCGAGGCGGCCGGCGGCGCGGCCGTAGGCGTCGACGTCGGGGAGGAAGGGCAGCCAGCCGTCGTAGCGGGTCGCGGCGCGGGCGAGCACCTTGGGGGTGTCGCTGCCGGCGAGCCACAGCGGCGGGCCGCCGGGGACGGCGGGCGCGGGCAGCCGGTCCAGGTGCTCGGCCTGCCAGAACCTGCCCTCGAACGCGGTGGGCCGGCCGTCCTCGCCGGAGCGCCAGGCGGTGCGCCACAGCGCGGTGATCTCGTCCAGGCGGCCGACGCGCCCCTGGAAGGAGGCGCCGACGGACTCGAACTCCGCCTCGGTCTCGGCCATCGGGAAGCCCGAACCCAGGCCCAGGATCAGCCGGTCGGCCGCGACATGGCTGAGGCTCGCGATCATGTTGGCGCCGATGAGGGGGTGGCGCAGGGCGGGGGTGAGGGCGGCGGTGCCGACGGTGATGTGCCGGGTGGCCGCGGCGGCGGCGGACAGCACGATCAGGGGGTCGAGCCGGGGGCGGGCGGTGAGGGAGTCCCCGGCCCACAGGGAGTCGAAGCCGAGGGCTTCCGCCTGGCGCGCGAAGTCCAGCAGCGGAGCGGCCGCGTAGGTGCCGTTGATGGCCTGTTCGCGGGTGGGCAGGAGGATGCCGATCCGCAGCGGTCCGGTACTCATGGGCGTGTCACTCTCCGCGGGGACGTCGGGGAACGTGCTCATACGGGGCCCCCGGAAGGAGACCTCGTCGCCGTCAGCTCTCCGCGCACCGCGCGGCGCAGGATCTTGCCCGAGGGGTTGCGGGGCAGGGAGTCGGCGAAGTGGTAGGTGCCGGGGATCTTGTAGTCGGCGATGCGGCCGCGCAGGGACAGCAGGAGTTCGCGCGGGGTCGCCTCGGCGCCGGGGCGCAGGACGACCACCGCGTGCACGCTCTCGCCCCAGCGTTCGTCGGGCAGGCCCACCACGGCCGCGTCGGCGACCGCCGGATGTGCGGCGAGGGCCTTCTCGACCTCGGCCGGGTAGATGTTCTGCCCGGCGACGATGATGGTGTCGTTCATGCGGTCGCACAGATGGAGGTAGCCGTCCTCGTCGAGGTAGCCGGCGTCACCCATGAGCAGCCACTCCCCCACCAGCGTGCGGGCGGTGGCCTCGGGCAGGTTCCAGTAGCCGAGCATCCGGGAGGGCGCGCGCACGCAGACCTGGCCGATGGCGCCGGGCGGCAGGCTCTCGCCGTCGGGGCCGACCACCTTGATCTCGTTGCCGGGGCAGGGCAGGCCCACCGAGGTGAGCCGGGTGCTGCCGGTGTGGTGGTCGCCGGGCGGCAGGCAGACGGCGACGCTGCCGGTCTCCGTGCTGGCGTAGATCTGCGCGAACTCGCAGCGGTACGTCTCCAGGCACTGCTTGAGCAGCGTCTCGGACATGGGCGCCGCGCCGTAGGCGATCTTGCGCAGAGAGGTGAACGCCTCGGGTCCGGCCTCGCGTTCGGCGGCCATCGCCTGGAGCATCGCGGGGGCGGCGAAGGTGGTGGTGACGCCGTGGGCGCGGATGAGCCGGACGGCCTCCTGCGGGTCGAACTGCGGCATGATCACGCTGGTGCCGCCGGCGTTGAAGGTGTGCAGGAACCAGCCGATCCCGGCGACGCCGAAGCCCGGCAGGGAGATCAGCGCGACGTCCTCGGGCAGCCAGTCGATCCAGTCCACGCCCCGCTCGCGGCTGGCGTGCGGCAGGGTGAAGAAGCTGCGGTGGGCGAGGACGGCGCCCTTGGGCAGCCCGGTGGTGCCGCTGGTGTAGATCTGGATGACGGCGTCGTCGGGTCCGGTGCCGGGCGCGGGGTCGGTCTCGGGCTGGTCGGCGGCCCAGGCGAGCAGTCCGGCGCCGCGGGCGGGGTCGCCGTCGGCGTCGGTGCCGTCGACGCGGACCACCCGGTGCAGACCGCGCAGTTGGGACCGTACGGCCGCGACGGTGCCCCAGAACTCGTCGTCCACGAAGATCAGCGCGGCGCCGGAGTCGCGCAGGATGTGGTCGACCTCGTTCGGGGTGAGCCGCCAGTTGACCGGCACCAGGACGGCGCCCGCCTTGGCGCAGGCGATCATCACGACGTAGTAGTTCGCTGACTCGCGTCCCAGGTAGGCGACCCGGTCGCCGCGCCCGACCCCGCCGGCGCGCAGGGCGTGGGCGACGCGGTTGCTGTCGCGGTGCAGCTTGCCGTAGGTGGTGACGCGGCCCTCGCAGATGACCGCCGGGTGGTCGGGGCGGGTGCCGGCGTGGGCACGGGCGGAGTGGTGGAGCGTCCAGCGCTCCCTCGGTATGTCGTTCATGGTGATGTGCCGCCTCTGTCTGACTGTCCGATCGTCACGCCGCCGGCGCCGGGGCGAACTGCCCGTCGACGAACTGGGCGAGCGCGCGGACCGTGGGGTGGTCGTGGGTGAGGGAGGCCGGCAGGGGCAGCCGGAACGACTGCTCCAGTGCGGCCTTGACCTGCTGGGCCATCAGGGAATCCAGGCCCAGCGACACGAACTCGCTGTTCGGGTCCAGCTCGTCGCCCTCCTCCAGGTGCAGGACGGCGCCGACCTTCTCGCTCACCACGCCGGTGACGGCGGCGAGCCGTTCGGCGTCGGGGAGTGCGGTGAGCGCGGCGAGGTCGAGGCCGGTGCCGTCCTCACCGCCGCCCTGGCGGGCGAGCCGGTCGTAGAAGAGGTCGCCGGTGACGCTGCCGGAGACATAGCGGTCCCAGTCGAACTCGCCGACGATCCGCTGGGTGCGGGGCCGCCCCCAGAGCCGGGCGAGCGTGTCCAGGGCGCGGGTGGGGGAGAAGAAGCGGACGCCGCTGCGTTCGATCTCCTGGCTGAGGTGTTCCTCCAGGCGGGCGGACATGCCGACCCGGGCCCAGGCGCCCCAGTTGACCGACAGGCCCGGCACCCCGCGCCGGCCGCGCCATTCGGCGAGCGCGTCGAGCCCGGCGCTGGCTGCGGCGTAGTGGCCCTGGGTGGCGCCGCCGAGGACGGAGGCGATGGAGGAGTAGGTGACGAAGAACTCCAGTTCGGGGAAGGAGGTCTCGGCGGCCTCGTGCAGCAGCCAGCCGCCGTACGCCTTGGCGGCGAGCTGGGCGTCGATGGACTCCCAGGTCAGCTCGGAGATCAGCTTCTTGTCGTAGGAACCGGCGGCGTGCACGATCCCGCCGAGCGGGTGCGGCCCCGCCGCGAGGTGCCTGACCAGGCGCTGGACGTCCTGCGGCCGGGAGATGTCGGCGCGTACGACGTCGATCTCGGCGTCGGCCGCGAGGTCGGCCAGGAGCGGGGCCGCCTCCTCGGTGGCCTTGCCGCTGCGGCTGACCAGGGTGAGGTGGCGGGCGCCGAGCGCGGCCAGCTTGCGGGCGGTGACCAGGCCGAGGCCGCCGAGACCGCCGGTGACCAGGTAGGTGCGGTCGGGGCGCAGCTCGGCGGGCCCCTCGTCGGCCGGCTCGGGCCGCTCTTCGAGGTCCTCGGGCAGGGTCACCCAGGCCGGTCCCGCCGGGTCGGACAGTGCGGTGCGCAGCGCCTCGCCGGTCTCGTCCAGGCGGAAGTGCGGGGCGGCGTCGTCGCCGGTGGCCGGTACGACGGCGACCGCGGGCACGGTGAGCGTGGCGCGGAAGGTCCCGTCGTGCCGTACGAGCACCTCGTCGCCCGGTGCGAAGCCGGTGCCGTCGGCGGCGGCGAGCACGGTGCCGCGGGCCAACTGGCCGAGCAGCGGCGGGGGTTCCTCCTCGCCGGTCTCCTCCGCGCGTTCGGCGCGTCCGGTGTCCAGGGCGGCGCGGGCGTCCTCGGCGGTCAGGCCGACGGCGCTCACCCGGACCTGGACCTCGTCCGCCTGCGGGGCCAGGTCGGCGACCGGCGCGAGCACCAGGTCCGACAGGTCGCCGGAGTCGGGGGCGCGCAGTTCGAAGCCCCCGCTCCAGGTGAGGCTGGCGTCACCGGCGAGCAGCCGGCGCACGTAGCGGCGGCCGGGGCGGTGGGCGACCTGGAACTCGCCGGCCGGTTCGGCCCGCCATTCCTCGGCCAGCGGGGCGAGGCCGCTGCCGGGGGCGAGGTCGACCAGGGTGGCCCGGTACTGCGCGTACTCGGTGAGCAGCACCCGGCCGAAGCCCCACAGGGTGGCCGCGCCGAGGTGGCCGCCGTCACCGGCCGGGTCGCCGGGCAGCCACTGGGCGCCCTCGGTGACCAGCCACAGCCTGGGCGGCCGGTTGGCGGCCTCCAACGCGTTTATGAGGGCGAGGAGTTCGCGGTAGTTGTCCTCGCACTCGGCGCGCAGCCGGTCGGCGGACATGGGCTCGGAGCGCTGGTGCCACAGCCGGCAGACGTCGGTGACGGTGGGGTCCTCCAGGGCCGCCTTGAGGTCGGTGAGGTCGGGCAGCCAGGTGACCTTGAGACCGGGTTCGGCGGCCAGCTCGGCGGCGCGCGCGGCCGAGGGGTCGAGGAGGACGACGTGCCGGGCGGGGGCGCCGCCGCGGGCGGGCAGGGCGCGGCGCACCCACTCCGGGCGGTGCAGGAACTGGCGGCGTCCGCCGCGGCCCTCGGGGCGGGCCATGCGCACCCCGAGGAGTTCGGCGACCGGGTCGCCGTTCTCCAGGAGCAGCACGTCGGCCACGCGCCGGTCCTGTTCGCCGCGGACCCGGGCGAGGACGCGCAGTTGCTCGCCGCGCGGCTTGCGGAAGTGCCGTACGGAGGCGATCTCGCGGGGCACGAACACCGGGCCCTCGGGGTCGAGGACGACCAGCGCCTGCACGGCGGCCTCCAGCAGCTCGGCCGGGACGTGCTCGACGGCGCTCGCGTCGCGGCCGGTCAGCTCGCCGGTGACCAGCGCCCCGGCAGGCGGCGTCCGGCCATCGAGGAGCGGCGTCCGGTGCGTGCTATCGGTGTGCCGGGCGGCCTTGAGGAGGAGCCGCATGCGGGGGCCCTGGGGGCGGCCGACGGAGGCGAGGTCGGTGTAGATGTCCTCGTCGTCGATGTGCTGGGCGGCCGGGGCGAGGCCCGCGTCCAGCTCGGCCAGTTCCGAGACGGGCACGAGGGGCTCGGGGTCGGCGGCGACCGTGGCGGTGGCGTGCAGGTTCTCCTCGCCGCCGACCAGGGTGTACACCTCGACCTCGGCGCCGCCGCCGGGGCGGGGCCGCCAGCGGGTGGTCAGCGCGGTGACCGTCTCGGCGGGCAGCTCCAGCGGGGCGAGCAGCCGCAGGTCGCGGACCGCGTTGCGGGCGTGGCCCTGGACCGCGTCCTGCACCGCGAGCAGCAGGTCGACGTAGGCGCCGGCGGGCAGCACGGTGCGGTCGTCGGCGGCCAGGTCGGCGAGCGCGCCCAGTTCCTCGGCGGTGAACTCGGCCGTGAACTCCCGTACCCCGCTGGCGAATCGCTCCTCGGTGCCGAGCAGCGGGTGGCGCGCGGTGCCGTTCTGGGCGGAGCGGCGCGGGGTGACGGACGGCAGCCAGTAGCGCTTGCGCTGGAAGGCGTACGTCGGCAGGTCGACGCGGGCGGGCGCGGGGTGCCCGGCGTGGTAGCCGTCCCAGGCGACGGCGAGCCCGGCCGCGTAGTAGTCGGCGAGGGCGGTCAGCGTGGTCGCGGTGGTGGTGTCGCGGCGGCGCAGGCTGGCCAGCCACAGGTGGTCCTCGACGGTGACCGAGCGGCGGGCGAGCGCGGTGAGCCCGGCCTGCGGGCCGACCTCGATCAGGGCGTGCCGGCCGCGCTTGGCGACGGCGCGGATGCCGTCGAGGAAGCGCACGGGCTCGCCGATGTGCCGCACCCAGTAGTCGGCGGTGCCGATCTCGCGGAAGCGGGCGAGCCGTCCGGTGACGTTGGAGATGAGGCTGATCTTCGGCTCGTGGAAGGTGATGCCGTCGAGGGCGGCGCGGAAGTCGTCGTAGACCTCGGCCATCAGCGGGGAGTGGAAGGCGTGGGAGACCTTGAGACGCTCGACGCGCACGCCCCGCTCGGCGAGGAGGCCGGTCACCTCGTCCAGGGCGGCGCCGCCGCCCGAGATCACCGTCTGGTCGGGGGCGTTGACCCCGGCGACGGCCAGGTCGTCGTGGCCGTCCAGGAGCGGGGCGACGTCCTCCAGGGGCGCGGAGACGGCGGCCATGCCGCCCTCGGCGGTGACGGCCTGCATCAGCCGGGCGCGGGCGGCGACCAGCTTGACGGCGTCCGGGAGGCTGAACAGCCCGGCCACGGCGGCGGCGACGACCTCGCCGATGCTGTGCCCGATGAGCACATTGGGTTTCACGCCCCAGGCCATCCACTGCTGGGCGAGCGCGTACTCCAGGGTGAACAGGGCGGGCTGGGTGTACTCGGTGCGGTCGATGGCCTCGGGGTCGGCGGCGGTGCCGAGCAGCAGGTCGCGCACGGAGCGGCCGAGGGGGGCGGCGAACAGCTCGTCGCAGGCGTCGACCTGGGCGCGGAAGACGGGGAGGGCCGCGTAGAGGGCGGCGCCCATGCCGGCGTACTGGGAGCCCTGGCCGGTGAACATGAACGCGGTCTTGCGGATGCCGGTCGGGCCCTCGTGCTCCTGCCCGGCGGCCTTGTCGAGGAGCTTGACGAGGGCGGCGCGGTCGGCGACGGGGGCGGCGATCCGGTACGGGTGGTGGGCGCGGCTGGTGTTGGCGCTGTGGCAGAGCGCGGCGACGGAGGTCTCGGGTCGCTCGTCCAGCAACGCGCGGTAGCCCGCGGCGAGTTCGCGCAGGGCGCCCGCGTTCTTCGCGGAGAGGGTGAACAGCGGTGCGGCGCCCGGGAGTTCGGTCTCCTCGACGGAGTGCTGCGGTGCTTCCTCCAGCACCACCGCGCCGATCGTCCCCGCGAAGCCGAAGCTGTTGACGACCGCGCGCTTGACCTCGGCCTTCCAGGGCTCGCAGGCGGTGGGCACCCGCAGCGGGTACAGGTCCCAGGGGATGCGCCCGGAGGGGTTGTTGAGGTTGATGTGCGGGTAGATCGTGCCCGCGCGCAGCTGGAGCACCGTCTTGATGACGCCGACGATGCCGGAGGCCGGCTCCATGTGACCCAGGTTCGTCTTCACCGAACCGACGACCACCGGCTGGTCCTTGGTGTGCGAGTCCACGAAGACGTCGCCGATGGCGCCGAACTCGATGGGGTCGCCGAGCGGGGTGCCGGTGCCGTGCGCCTCGACGTACTGGATGTCCTCGGGCGCGAGGTGGGCCGCGGCAAGCGCGCTGCGGATGACCTTCTCCTGGGCGGGCCCGTTGGGCACGGTCAGGCCCGCGCTGTCGCCGTCCTGGCCGACGGCGGTGCCGCGCACCAGGGCGAGGACGCGGTCGCCGTCGCGTTCGGCGTCGCTGAGCCGCTTGAGGACGACGATGCCGCAGCCCTCGGCGCGCGCGTACCCGTCGGCCGCCTCGTCGAAGGTCTTGCACTGGCCGTCGGGGGCCAGCATCTGCGCGTTGGAGAACATCACCGGGATGCGCGGGTGGTGCAGGGCGTTGACGCCGCCGCACAGCGCGATGTCCGTCTCGCCGCCGCGCAGCGCCTGCACGGCCAGGTGCAGGGCGACCAGCGAGGAGGAGCAGGCGGTGTCCACGCTCATGCTCGGGCCGCGCCAGCCCAGGAAGTAGGAGAGGCGCCCGGAGAGCGGGAACATGGTGATGCCGGAGGCCAGATGGCCGTCCAGCTCCTCGTACGGCAGCGAGTCCAGCTCCAGCGCGTAGTCGATGGAGCTGGCGCCGATGTAGACCCCGCCGTTGCCGCGGCGCAGCGGAGCCGGGTCGATGCCCGCGTGCTCCAGCGCCTGCCAGGCGGTCTCCAGCAGCAGCCGCTGCTGGGGGTCCATGTAACGGGCTTCCTTCGGCGAGATGTTGAAGAAGCCCGCGTCGAACAGGTCGATACGGTCGAGGAACCCGCCGGCCGAGGCGCGGATCTTGCCCTTGTCGTCGGGGCCCTCGGGGGTGAACGCGGCGACGTCCCAGCGGTCGGTGGGGATGGGGCCGATTCCGCTGCGGCCCTCGCGGAGGAACTCGTCGAACTCGTCGGGCGAGCCGCTGCCGCCGGGGAACCGCAGACCGATTCCGACGATCGCGACCGGCTCGGGCGCCTGCGCTGATTCCTTACGCGGCATGGAGCGACTCCTCAAGCTTCCTGGACGGCCTGGGTCAGGTGGTCCACAAGGTGGGAAACGGTCGGCTCGTTGAAGAGCACGCTGACGTTGATCGACAGGTCCAGGAGCTGTTCCAGGCTCTGGCGTATCTCGGTCAGGCGCAGCGAGGTGAGCCCGAGATCGAAGTAGGAGATGTCGACGGGGAGGTCCTCGGAGTCGTCCATGAGGAGAACGGCCTTGAATTTCCGCAGGACGATTGTCTCGATTTCTTCGCTGAGTTCACTGCGCGGCAGCTCGCGCAACCGCTGGATGGTGCTGACGACGGGTGACATGCGCCTCATGCAAGCAGCGGCGGCTGACACCTCGCTGACGGCGCGGAAGCGGCAGGTTGGCTGGATCAGTCGGGTGTCAGCGCCGGGTCAGATTCCGCTGTCACGCTCGCATTGCTTCAAGAAATCCACACGCCATATCCGAAAGGCTGAAGATGCTTCGCGAAGCCGCGCAGGAGGAGAGTGCTGAGGCACCTTCCGGATTGAAGAGTTACGACCTCTACATCGCGGGCAAGGACGTCGCCGGCGACGGCTGGGTGTACACCGTCAGCGGGCGTTCGCTGCTGGAAGACGTGTTCACCAGCGTGAGCCTGAAGCGCTCCCTCGAACAGGACCCGGAGTCCGAGGCGGCCAAGCACCCCTACGTCGTCGGGCGGTGCGCGATCGCCGACGACTCCGCGATCGACCTGGCCACCCAGGCGGCCGCCGCGGCCGCCCCCGCCTGGGCGGCCGTACCGCTGGAGCGGCGGATGCGGCTCGGCACCCGGTTCCGCGAGGAACTGATCAAGCACGAGGACGAGTTCCTGCGGATGCTGGTCGCCGAGTCCCACCCGGTCAAGCTCGCCCGCTGGGAGCTGAGCTGCCTGCTCCAGATCTACGCGCCGGGCTCGCTGCGCTGGTACGACAAGCAGATGCGGGTGGAGAAGGAGTACAACGGCCGCCGGCTGATCCTGCACCGCCAGCCCGACGGGGTGGTCGCCTTCAACCCGCCGCAGAACGCCCCGCTGCCGAGCGCCGCGCTGTGCGTGCTGGCGCTGATGGCCGGCAACGCGGTCGTCGTACGGGCCCCGCGCAGCATCGCGCTGTCCACCATGTGGCTGCTGCGCGACATCGTCGCCCCGCTGCTGGAGGAGTTCGACGCCCCGCCCGGCGTGCTCAACGCGGTCTGCTCCAACCCGAAGCAGACCATGGACCGCTGGATCGCGGACCCGCTGATCAACGACATCTTCTACATCGGCGGCAGCCAGGAGGGCCTGCGCTTCGAGCAGAGCTGCGTGGCCCACGGCAAGAAGCCGATCCTCGAACTCGCCGGGAACGACGGCATCGTGGTGTGGAAGGACGCCGACGTGAAGTGGGCGGCCGAGGCCATCACCGAGGCGTTCTACGGCTCCGGGCAGATCTGCATGGTGCCCAACTACGTGCTGGCGCACCCGGATGTCGCCGAGGCGCTGATCGCCGAGGTGAAGGAGCAGGTCAAGGGCATCAAGCCGGGCCTGCCCGAGGAGGAGGACGTGCTGCTGTCGCCGGTGCGGCGCAGCGAGCGCTTCTTCCGGCTGCTGCGGCAGGCGCTGGACAACGGCGCCGAGCTGGTCACCGGCGGCAACCGCACCGAGGTGGACGGCACGGTCTCGGAGACGGGTGTGTTCCTGCAGCCGACGGTGGTGCGGGTGGACGGCCTGGACCGGGCGCGCACGTACGACGTGGTCCGCGAGGAGACCTTCTTCCCGCTGATCCCGATCGTGGTCGCCGAGCGCGATCACGACGACGCCCTGCTCGAATCGTTCCTTCAGTTCGTCAACAGCAACGACTACGGGCTGCGCAACTCCCTGTGGTCCCGCTCGGACCACGTGGTCGAGACGTTCGTGCGGCGCACCGTCAACGGCGGTCTGCTGAAGGTCAACGACTCCCACATCGGCTTCCTGCCCTACCTGCCGAGCCACGGCGGCACCGGCCGCACCGGCGGGGCGTTCGGCGAGGCCAACTACCCGATGCTCAAGACCTCCCACGTCCAGGGAGTGAGCATCGCCCGCGACGTGAGCCCGTACGACGCGGTCTTCGGCGCCTGAACCCACCCAGTCCTCGGAGGTTTTCCCGTGCGTTCCCTCGATGTCGCCCGGACCGTGTGCGAGCGGTTCCACCCCGGACTGCTCAAGGAACTGGAGCAACTCCCGTACGAGCAACGGGAGAAACCCGGCAGCCCGGTGATCGACCTGTTCCGCATCCACGGCGGGGTCGGCCTGCTGATACCCGAGGCCTACGGCGGCCACGGCGCTGCCCCGCTGGAGGCGCTGCGCGTGCAGCTTGCCCTCGGCGCGGTCTCGCCCTCCCTGGTCGCGGCCGTCTCCATGCACCACTTCACCGCCGCCATGCTGTACTCGCTCGCCGTCAAGTCGGGCCGGCTCACGCCCGCGCAGACCGAGCTGCTGCACCAGATCGTGCCCGACCAGCGGGTGCTGGCCTCCGGCTGGTCGGAGGGCCGTACCGCCGCCAACATCCTCAAGCCGGCCGTGACCGCGCGTCCGGTGGAGGGCGGCTTCCTGCTGTCCGGCGCCAAGAAGCCGTGCAGCCTGTCGCGTTCGATGAGCCTGCTGACGGCGTCCACCGCGATCCACGGCGAGGACGGCGGCGAGCCCGAGCTGGCGCTCGCGCTGGTCCCGGCCGACGCGCCGGGCCTGACGGTGCACGAGTTCTGGGGCAACGACCTGCTGGCCGGCGCCGAGAGCGACGAGGTGCGTCTGGAGGACGTGTTCGTGCCGTCCGAGATGGTGGTGCGGGCCGGCGCGGACGACCCCACCCGCCTGGACGACCTCCAGTCCGCCGGGTTCGTCTGGTTCGAGATGCTGATCTCCGCGGGGTACGCGGGGGCGGCGGCGGCGCTGGTGGAGCAGGTGCTGGACCGCAAGCGGGGCGGCCCCGAGGAGCGGGCGGCGCTCGCCGTCGACATGGAGGCGGCGCTGGCCCTGCTGGAGGGCGTGGCCCGGGGCACCGGGGCCGAGCCGGGAGACGAGGAGTCGGTCGCGCGGGTGCTGGTCGCCCGGTACGCCGTGCAGAACGCGCTGCCGGACATCGTGGCGCGGGCGCTGGAGCTGCTGGGCGGCCTGGCGTTCATCACCGACTCGGCCAGTGCGCAGGCCGCCGCGGCGACACGGGCACTGGCCTTCCACCCGCCGTCCCGGATCGCCGCGTCCGAGCCGCTGCTCACCTACTTCGACGGCGGGCCGCTGGTTCTCGCGTAGTCGGACCGAAGACAGCCCCGCGCCCCTGACCCGGGGCGCCCGCCCCGCCGGCGTCCTGAACCTCCCCATCCATTGGAGTGAGTGACACGTGACCGTCCTGCACGATTCCCCCCACGCCCCCGTCATCGACGACGAGGCCGAGATCCTCAACCTGTACCGGGCCCACCTCTCCAAGGGACGGGCCACGCTCGCCGAGCTGTTCGGCAGCCACATGGAGGTGGCCTCCGAGGGCGCCTGGCTCACCACCAGTGACGGTGAGCGCTTCCTGAACGCGGGCGGCTACGGCGTGTTCATCATGGGCGCCCGGCATCCGATCGTCATGGAGGAGGTGGAGCGCCAGCTTCGCACCCACCCCACCGCGACCCGCATCCTGCTGGAGCCGACGGTGGCCCGCGCCGCCGAGGCGCTGGTGTCCGTGCTGCCGGCCGGGCTCGACCGCGTGCACTTCGCGCTGTCCGGCGCCGAGGCGGTGGAGACCGGCCTGAAGCTGGCCCGCGCGGGCGGCTTCAAGCGGACCGTCTCGATGCGCGGCGGCTACCACGGCAAGACGCTGGGCGCCCTGTCGGCGACCGCCAAGGACGTCTACCAGGCCCCCTTCCGCCCGCTGGTGCCGGACTTCCTGCACCTGCCGTTCGGCGACGCCGACGCCCTGGAGGCCGAGCTGAAGGCCCACCCGGGCGAGGTGTGCGTGATCCTGGAGCCGGTCCAGGGCGAGGGCGGCGTCATCATCCCGCCCAAGGGCTACCTCAAGCGGGTCGAGGAACTGGTCCGCGAGTACGAGGGCTTCCTCATCCTCGACGAGGTGCAGTCCGGGTTCGGCCGGCTCGGCGAGTGGTGGGGCGCCGACTACGAGGGCGTCGTGCCGGACGTGCTGCTGGCCGGCAAGGCGCTCGGCGGCGGGGTGATGCCGGTGTCCGCGGCCATCGCCACCCGCAAGGCGTTCCGCCCCTTCGACAAGGACCCCTACGTCCACACCGCCACCTTCTCCGGGCAGCCGGTGCTGATGGCCGCGGTGCAGGGCGCGGTCCGCGCCGTCAAGGAAGAGCGCCTGGTCACCCGGGCCATGGACCTCGGCGCCCGGCTGCTGCCGCGGATCGCGGAGGTCGCCCACCGCAACATCCCCGAGCTGGTGGTGGACGTCCGCGGCCGGGGGCTGCTCATCGGCGTGGAGCTGGTCGAGGCGGGCCTCGCCGGCGAGCTGCTGATCGAGCTCTTCAACCACGGCGTGGTCGCCAACCACTCCATGAACGGCAGCTCGGTGGTGCGGTTCACCCCGCCCGCCGTGCTCAGCGACACCGACGTCGACTACCTCGTCAACTCCTTCGACCTGGCCACCCGTGACCTGATCAAGGGTGCGGCCACAATGCCGGAAGGCGGTAACTGATCGTGCGGCACGTCGAACTCGAAGCCCTGATACCCGCGGAGCAGGCCGAGGAGGTCCTGCACGCCGTACGGCGCTGGGAGAAGTACCCGGACCTGGCGCCGCACGTGAACGCGACCACCGTGCACTCCGCCTACCCCGACCCGAAGCCCTCCTCCAGCTGGGAACTGCACTTCCGCAGCGGACTGCTGCGCTGGACCGAGGACGACACCGTGCTGCCGGAGGCGGGCGAGATCCGCTTCGAGCAGTCCGACGGCGACTTCGACTCCTTCACCGGCACCTGGGCGGTCAAGCAGGACGGCGCGGACGTCACCGTCCGCTTCGACGCCGACTTCGACTTCGGCATCCCGAGCCTGGAGGGCATCCTCGACCCGATCGCCGAGCGCGTCATCAAGGAGACGGTCGCCTGGGCGCTGACCGGCCTCTACCCGGCCGTGCGCATCCAGGGCGGCATCGAACTGAACACGCCCGCCGCGGTCGGCGCCTGACCCCGCCGAAGGAGCTGACCATGGACCAGGCGAACCCCTTCGAGACCCCGCGCACGTACTCGCTGCACCGCGCCGAGTACCTGGTGGGCCTCGCCGTCACCACCGGCATGATCATCTACCACTTCGGTGACATCCGCTGGCTGCCGGCGCTCGGACTGTTCCTCTACATCGACCTGATCGGCTACATCCCCGGCGCCATCGCCTTCCGCAAGAGCGGCGGACGGCCGATCCACAAGGCGTACTACGTCCTCTACAACGTCATGCACAGCCTCATCACCCAGGGCGTGGTCGCCGCGCTGTGGTGCTGGCTGGTCAAGCCGGAGTGGGCGCTGCTGGTGCTGCCGTTCCATCTCTTCGGCGACCGGGGCCTGTTCGGCAACTTCATGAAGTCCTTCGCGCTGCCCTTCGAGCCGGTGCGCCAGGCGGGCTACCTCCGCCTCCTGGACGACCTGGGCCTGCCGCACCCCAAGCCGGTCGGGCACGAGACGGACCCGGCGCCCGTCGGTCACATCCCCGCGCGTCCCGTCGTACGCGAGACGGAGGCCGCCCGATGACCACCGCCACGTCACCGGTGCGCCGGGCGGTACGCCAGGACCCGGCCGAGCGCCGGCAGGCCCTGTACCACCTGGCCTCCCCGGTGTCCGTGCTGACCACGGGCCCCGAGGAACGGATGCACGGCACCACCGCGAGCACCGTCACCCTGGTCTCGCGCTCGCCCCTGCTGGTCGGGGTGGTGCTGCGGGCGGGCTCGTCCTTCGCCCGGCTCGCCGCCCGCGAGGGCCGGTTCGCGATCAACGTGCTCGGTGGTGAACAGGCGGACGTGGCACGGCGGTTCGCCGACAGCTCCCGGCCCGACGGCAGCGCGGCCTTCGCCGGCCTCGCCTGGACCGCCGACCGCTACGCCCAGGCCCCGCTGATCGCGGGCGCCCTCGCCCACTACGTCTGCCGGTTCCACTCCGCGCACGCCGCGGGCGACAGCGAGCTGCTGCTCGGCCATGTCGTCCGGGCCACCGCGGACGAGGGCCTGCCGCTGCTGAGCTACACCGGCGGGCTGTACGCCGGTGCCCTGCGTCCGGCGAAGGAGAACGCCGCATCATGACCGCATCCATTGCCCCCGAGGCCGACTGGGAGAAGGCCCCCGGCCTGCTGGACGGCGCGAAGGAACTCACCCTCGGCCCCGAGGAGTGCGACCTCGCCTACTGGTTCACCTCGGTCGCCCAGGGCACCCTGCGCGACCGGGGCGCCACCGGCCACCACGCGAACGCCCTCACCCCCGCCTTCCTGAAGGCGCCCGGCCCGCTGCGCGAGGCGCTGGTGCTGGAGTTCGGCTTCCGGGCGCTCGCGGAGGAGCTGGCCACCCGGCTGCTCGGGCACTACGTGACCATCGCGCCCGGCATCCCGCAGATGGAGTTCTACGCCACCCAGCTGATCGACGAGGCCCGGCACGCCCGGGTCTTCCGCCAGCACCTGGTGGACCTCGGCATCCCGCAGGCCACCCTCCTCAAGGACATCGAGGAGATGGCCCGGGACTACCGCAAGCGGGTCCTGGACCCGGTGGTGGACTTCACCCTGGACATCGTCCGCGACAAGGCCGACTTCCCCGGCGGGGTCGCCGTGTTCGCCATCATCATCGAGGGCGTCCTCGCCCCCGCCGCCGAACTCAGCGAGCGCAAGTGGACCCCGCTGTCCCCGGCGACCGGCGAGATCTCCCGCGGCACCGCCATCGACGAGATCCGCCACCTCACCGTGGCCAGCACCATCCTGCGCGACCACGTCGTCGAGCACCCCGAGTACACCCCGCGGCTGCTGGAGATCCTGCGCTCGGGCGTGAAGCTGTGGGACGAGATCCCGGACCGGGAGTTCGTCATCCACCGCGAGGAGCTGTTCCAGGAAGGCATGTTCAAGCACGCCGACCTCATCGGCGACTACGAGGTCTGGCCGGGCGTCCGCCTCCTCGACACCACCGCCGAGCAGCGCTACGACATGGCCGAGCGGTGGACCGACGAGATGGCCGAGGTCCGCATGAAGTACATGGGCCTGCCCGTCGAGGTCCTCTCCTCGGAGGCCGGCGCATGAGCACCGGGCGGGCCGCTGTCGTCACCGGGATCGGATCGTACGTCCCGCCCAACATCGTCACCAACGAGGACCTGTCGCGCCGCCTGGACACCTCCGACCACTGGATCCGCACCCGCACCGGCATCGCCGAGCGGTGCTACATCACCCCCGGCACCTCCACCAGCGACCTCGCGGTGGAGGCGGGCCTGAGGGCCCTGAAGTCGGCGGGCGACGAGCGGGTCGGCGCGGTGGTCCTCGCCACCACCACCCCGGACCAGCCCTGCCCGGCGACCGCACCCCAGGTGGCCGCGCGGCTGGGACTCGGCCAGGTGCCCGCCTTCGACGTGGCGGCCGTCTGCTCCGGGTTCCTGTACGGCCTCGCGTCCGCCGCCGGGCTGATCGCCTCCGGGGTCGCCGACAGCGTGCTCCTCATCGCCGCCGACGCCTTCACCACGATCATCGACCCGCAGGACCGCACCACCGCGGTGATCTTCGCGGACGGCGCGGGCGCGGTGGTGCTGCGGGCCGGCTCGCCCGGCGAACCCGGCGCGTTCGGGCCGCTGGTGCTCGGCAGCGACGGCGAGCTGAGCCATCTGATCGAGGTCCCGGCGGGCGGCTCCAGACAGCGTTCCTCGGGCCGCCCGGCCGCCCCGGAGGACCACTACTTCCACATGCTCGGCCGGGAAACCTACCGGCACGCGGTGGAACGGATGACCAGCGCGTCCACCGAGGCCGCCGAGCGGGCCGGCTGGCGCCTGGAGGACGTCGACCGGTTCGCGGCGCACCAGGCCAACGCCCGGATCCTGGAGGCCGTCTCGGACCGGCTCGGCATCCCCGAGGAACGGCGGCTCAGCAACATCGCGCGGGTCGGCAACACCGGAGCGGCGTCCATCCCGCTGCTGCTCGCCGAGGCCACCGCCGAGGGCGGTCTCGTCGCAGGACAGCGGGTGTTGCTCACCGCCTTCGGCGGCGGGCTGTCCTGGGGCGCGACCACCGTCACCTGGCCCGAGCTGCAAACCATCTGACCGATCGTCAGGAAAGACCTTCGAAAGGAACCGACATGCTGGAGCAGCTCAAGGAAATCCTGTCCAACAAGCTCAAGGTGTCCCCCGAGGCCATCACCCCCGAGGCCACCCGTGAGGACATCGAGCTGGACTCGCTGGCCGTCGTGGAGCTGTCGCTGCTGCTGAAGTCCGAGCTGGACCTGGACGTCAGCGACGACGACCTCCTGGAAGCCGAGACCGTCGCCGACATGGTCCGGCTCATGGAGGATCGGAGCGCGAAGGTCTGATGGCCGCGATGGACATCGCCGTCACCGGGCTCGGTCTGGTCACCCCCGGCGGGATCGGGGTCGGACCGAGCTGGGCGGCGGTCTGCGACGGCAGGCCGGCCGCGGCCCTCGATCCGGTGCTGGCGGACAACCCCGTACAGATCTCCTGCCGGGTGCCCGGCTTCGACCCCGAGACCCTGCTCAGCGCGCGCCGGGCCCACCGCCTGGACCGGTTCGTGCAGTTCGCGCTGGTCGCCGCGCACGAGGCGGTGGCCGACGCGGGCCTGGACCCGCGGACCTGGGACGGCGCCCGGGTGGGTGTGGTCCTCGGCTGCGCCGACGGCGGTCCGGGCACGGTCGAGGAACAGCACCATGTGCTGCGCGAACAGGGCGCGGCCCGGGTGTCGCCGCTGCTGCTGCCGATGCAGCTGCCGAACATGCTGGCCGGTCAGACGGCCATCGAGTTCGGGGCGACCGGTCCCAACCTGGTGGTGGCCACCGCGTGCGCCTCCGGCGCGACGGCCATCGGCACCGCCCGGGACCTGCTGGCGCTGGGCCGCTGCGACATCGTGCTGGCCGGCGGCAGCGAGGCCATGATCACTCCGCTGGTCATGGCCGGGTTCGCCCAGATGGGCGCGCTGTCCCGGCGGCATGACGACCCGGCGTCCGCGTCCCGCCCCTTCGACACCGACCGCGACGGGTTCGTGGCCGGCGAGGGTGCCGGGATCCTGGTGATGGAGCGCGTCGCGGACGCGCGGGCCCGTGGTGCGCACATCCACGGGCGGATCATCGGGTACGGCGCGACGGCCGACGCCCACCACATGACGTCGCCGCATCCCGACGGCGCCGGCATCGAGGCGGCGGTCCGCGCGGCGCTCGCCGACGCGGGAGCGGACCCCGACGACGTCCAGCACGTCAACGCGCACGGCACGTCGACGCCGCTGAACGACCTGTCCGAGGCCCGGATGATCCAGCGGACGCTGCGCGGCGATCCGTTGGTGACGTCCACCAAGGGGGTCACCGGGCACCTGCTCGGCGCGGCGGGGGCGGTCGAGGCCGCGTTCACCGTGCTGAGTGTCGAGCACGAAGTCATCCCCCCCACGGCCAACCTGGTGATACCGGACTCCCGGATGGACATCAAGCTGGCCCAGTCCCTGACCGAGATGCCGATCGATCTGGCGCTGAGCAACTCCCTCGGGTTCGGCGGGCAGAACACGGCCCTGGCGATCGCCCCTGCCTGAGCCGCCGCCCCTCGCTTCCCCGTGCCCCTCGCGGGGTGCTCCAACAGCCGTCCGCTGAGCTGCTCCGCGGGCGGCTGTTGTCCGTACGTCCCCTTTTCTCCCCAGATCTGGAGTTCCCATGTCCACCAGTGGTTCACCGCCCGCTTCGGGGCGGCTCGGCACGGCGCACATCCTGTTCCTCATCGTGGCCGCCGCGGCGCCGCTCTCCGCGATGGTCGGTACGGTCCCGCTCGCGTTCGCGTTCGGGGACGGGGCCGGGGTGCCGGCCGCGTTCCTGTTCGCCGGCGTGACCCTGCTCTGCTTCTCGGTCGGGTACGCGGTCAGCGCGCGGCGTACCGGAGGGTCCGGCGGGTTCTACGCCTCCGTCGCCGACGGCCTCGGGCGGCCCCCGGCGGTCGCGGCCGGGTACCTGGCGCTGCTGGCGTACAACTGCGCGACCATCGGGCTGGCCGGCGCGCTCGGATACTTCACCCAGCTCGTGCTGGCCGCCCACGGGCTGACGGTGCCGTGGGAGTGGTGCGCGGCGGCCGGGCTGGTGCTGACCGCGGTGCTCGGCTACCGGGAGATCGCGCTGAGCGCCCGGGTGCTGGCCCTGCTGATGCTGGGCGAGATCGGGGTGCTGGCGGCCCTGGACGTGGCGATCCTCGTCCGGCACGGGGTGCACGCGCTGCCCGCCGCCTCGTTCTCCCCGCACAACGCCACCGGTCCCGGCGTCGGCGTCTCGCTGATGTTCGCGTTCGTGTCCTTCATCGGGTTCGAGTCGGCGGCGCTGTACGGCAAGGAGGCCCGCGACCCGAAGCGCAGCGTGCCCCGGGCGACGTACGCGGCCGCCGCGCTGATCGCCGGTTTCTACGCGCTGACGAGCTGGCTGGCCGTGGGCGCGATCGGTCCCGACCGGGTGCGGGAGGTCGCGGGCAAGCAGATGGGCGACCTGTTCTTCGGGCTCGGCGACGACTTCCTGGGCACGACGGGCAGCACCATGCTCCAGGTCCTGCTGTGCACCAGCCTGTTCGCGGCGACGCTGGCCCTGCACAGCGCCGCCAACCGCTACGCCCAGGTCATCGCCCAGGACGGGCTGCTCCCTGGGACGCTGGCCGCCGAGCACACCCGGTACCGCTCCCCGCACCGGGCGAGCGTCGCGCAGAGCGTGGTGACCGCGCTGGTGCTGGCCGGGTTCGCGGTGGCGGGCCTGGACCCGTACGCCGACCTGACCACCAGCATGCTCGGGCTCGGCACCCTCGGCATCGTGACGCTCCAGGCGCTGGCCGCGCTGTCGGTGCTCGGGCTGCGGCTGCGCGCCGGACACGGGCACTGGTGGAAGGAGACCGTCGCCCCGCTGCTGGGCTTCGCCGGGCTCGCCACCTCCGTGTGGCTGGTGGTCGGCAACTTCGACATGCTCACCGGCTCCCCCTCGAAGGTGATCGCCGCGCTGCCCTGGCTGCTGCCGCTGGTCGCGCTCGGCGGACTGGTCCACGCGGCCCGGCTGCGCAGGACCCATCCGCTGCGCTACCAGCTGCTCGGCACCCGGCACACCGCCGCCCCCGCCGCCCCCGACCTCTCCCCCGCCCCCTCAGGAGACCGCCATGCACGATCCCAGTGAGCTGATCGAGGCCGGCGAGGACGCCGTGCGGCGCCTGGCCCGCCGCCGCCACCACCTCGACCTGGACGCCGTCAGCGGTGCGCTGCGC
Source organism: Streptomyces sp. NPDC048106 (assembly GCF_040706415.1). Classification (NCBI taxonomy): domain Bacteria; kingdom Bacillati; phylum Actinomycetota; class Actinomycetes; order Kitasatosporales; family Streptomycetaceae; genus Streptomyces; species Streptomyces sp. NPDC048106. The sequence goes on from NZ_JBEZND010000012.1 coordinate 42,696, forward strand.
GCCCGTTCGGCCGCCAACGCCGAGGTGACCCGGCTGCGCACCGAGCTGAACCGGACGGCCAAGGCCCGCCGTTCGGGCCCGCCCAGCGAGGCCGAGAAGGAGGCCGCCCGCGCGCTGCGCGCCGAGGTGCAGCAGGCGGAGGGCACCGCCCGGACGGCCGCGGCCGAGCTGACCGGGCTGCTGCTCGGGATACCCAACCTGCCGCTGGACAGCGTCCCGGACGGCGACTCCGAGAAGGAGGCCGTGGAGGTACGGCGGGGCGGTCCCGCGCCGCGCCCGGCGGCCGGCGCCCGGCACCACGCGGAGATCGGCGAGGCCCTGGGCATCCTCGACCCGCCGGCCGCGGCCAGGCTGGCCGGCGCCCGGTTCAGCGTGGCGCACGGCGCCGGGGCCCGCCTCGAACGCGCCCTCGCCGACTTCTTCCTCGATCTGCACACCCGCGAGCACGGCTACACCGAGCAGTCGGTGCCGTTCCTGGTCTCCCGCGACACCATGACCGGCACCGGCCAACTCCCCAAGTTCGAGGAGGACTTGTTCCGCACGCAGGTCGGCGAGCGCGAGCTGTTCCTCATCCCGACGGCCGAGGTGCCGCTGACCAACCTGGTCGCCGGCGAGCTGCTGGACGCGCGGGCACTGCCGTACGCCTTCACCGCCCGCACCCCCTGCTTCCGCGCGGAGGCGGGGGCGTACGGCCGCGACACCCGGGGCGTGCTGCGCCTGCACCAGTTCGAGAAGGTGGAGCTGGTGCGCGTCTGCGCCCCCGAACAGGCGCAGGAACAGCTTGAGTTGATGGTCGGGCACGCGGAGGAGTGCCTGCGCCGACTGGAACTCTCCTTCCGCACTGTGCTGTTGCCCGCGGGCGACATGGGCTTCTCGGCGCGGATGACATACGACATCGAGGTGTGGCTGCCGGGCGGTGACGCCTTCCGGGAGATCTCCTCGGTCTCCGACTGCGGCACCTTCCAGGCGCGGCGGGCGGACATCCGGGTCAAGCGGGCCGACGGCCGCAAGACGCCGGCCGCCACGCTGAACGGCTCGGCGCTGCCGATCGGGCGGACGGTCGCCGCGCTGCTGGAGCAGGGCGTGCAGGACGACGGTTCGGTGCTGCTGCCGAAGGCGCTGGAGCCGTACACCGGGTTCCGGCGGATCCTGCCGGGCGGCGCGACCGAGTGACACACGGGAAGGGGGCGGGTGCCGGTCCGGCACCCGCCCCCTTCCCGTGTGCGCCCGTCAGGCGCCCATCATGTGCACGCCGCCGTCCACGTGGACGATCTCGCCCGTGGTCCGCGGGAAGAAGTCCGACAGCAGGGCGACGACCCCGCGCGCGGCCGGGTCGGGGTCGGTGAGGTCCCAGCCGGCCGGGGCCCGGCGGGTGGTCCAGACGTCGGCCAGCTCGCCGAAGCCGGGGATGGACTTGGCGGCCATGGAGCGCAGCGGGCCCGCCGCGACCAGATTGCAGCGGATGCCGAACTCGCCCAGGTCGCGGGCGAGATAGCGGCTGGTGGACTCCAGGGCGGCCTTGGCGACGCCCATCCAGTCGTAGTGCGGCCAGGCCACGGCCGCGTCGAAGGTGAGCCCGACGACCGAGCCGCCGCGCCGCTTCAGCAGCGGAAGGCAGGCGGTCGTCAGGGACTTGAGGGAGTACGCCGAGACGTGCACGGCCGTCGAGACGTCGTCCCAGGTGCCGTCGAGGAAGGAGAAGGCGCCCTGGGGGCCGTAGGCGATGGAGTGCACCACGCCGTCGAGCCCGTCGGTGTGCGTGCCGAGCCGCTCGGCCAGGGTGTCCAGGTGGTCCGGGTCGGTGACGTCCAGCTCGATGACGGGCGCGGGCTTCGGCAGCTTCTGGGCGAAGCGTTCGATGAGGGAGAGCCGCCCGAATCCGGTGAGCAGGACCTCGGCGCCCTCCTCCTGGGCGATCCGGGCCACGTGGAAGGCGATGGAGGCGTCGGTGACCACGCCGGTCACCAGGACGCGCTTGCCCGCGAGGATGCCGCTCATGCCGCCGGCACCCCCTTGGGCAGGCCGCTCACCAGAGCCGAGTCATGGTCCTGGGGGCCGAGGGCGGCGGCGCCGCCGGGTGAGCCGAGGGCGGCGAAGAAGTCGGCGTTGGAGGCCGCGTGGTCGTCGCCCCACTCCTCGGGCAGATCGTCCGCGAAGTAGATGGCGTCGACCGGGCACACCGGCTCGCAGGCGCCGCAGTCCACGCATTCCTCCGGCTGGATGTACAGGGCGCGGCTGCCCTCGTAGATGCAGTCCACGGGGCATTCGTCGACACAGGAGCGGTCCTTGATGTCGACGCAGGGCAGTCCTATGACGTAGGCCATGTTCAACTCCTCTTGGAATAGGGGTTGTTCACTTGAGGGACACGCCGGTGGTGCGCTCGCCGAGGGACAGCACGGTGACGCCGAGGACGGCCATGGCGGCGGCGATGACGCTGAACAGCGCGCCGGGTCCGTGCGCGTCGAGGACCGGCAGCAGCACGAACGGCAGGGCACCGGCGCTGAGTTTGGACAGCGAGTACGCGGCGCCCGCCGCGCCGGCCCGGATCTCGGTCGGGTACTGCTCGGAGAGGTACACGTGGGAGACGCTGGAGAAGACGTTGCTGAACAGGGTGTACGCGAACCCGCACAGCACGATGAGTTCCGCGGACCCGGCGTAGGCGAAGCCCAGTCCGGCGACCACCATCACGGCGGCCGAGAGGGCGACGAGGGTACGGCGTTCCATCCGGTCCACGACCGGCAGGACCAGCGCGGAGCCCACCGGGTAGCCGAGGAAGGAGAGCGCGGTGAAGCCGAGCCCGGCGACGATGCCGTAGCCCTTGGCGGCGACGATCTGCGGGGCGAGGGTGCCGAAGCCGTAGTAGCCGACGGCCGACAGGACGCAGAACACCCACAGCACGAGGGTGCGGCGCCGCAGGCCGGGCCGGAGGATGTCGCGCAGCCGGGTGGCCGGGGCGGGGGTCTCGGCGGGCGGGGCGGTCTCCGGCCCCGTGGCGGGCGGCGCCAGAGGCAGCCCGCGCCCGGCCGCCTCGGCCTCCAGCCGGGCCACCAGGTGGTCGGCCTCCTCGGTGCGCCCGGCGGCGGCGAGCCAGCGCGGGGACTCGATGAGCTGCCGGCGCAGCACCCAGACGACGGCGGAGCCGAGGGCGCCGAGCACGAACAGCCAGCGCCAGCCAGCCACCCCGAGCGGGGTCAGCGGCACCAGCCACAGGGCGGCGAAGCCGACCGCGGGCACCCCGCAGAAGGCGAGGGTGTAGGCCCGGGCGATGAACCGGCCGCGCTTGGACGCGGGCAGTACGTCCGCCAGGTAGCAGTCGGACAGGGCCTGTTCGGCGCCGATGCCGATGCCGGCGAGGAAGCGGGTGACGATCAGCCAGGCGGCGTTGGGCGCGAAGGCGCCGAGCAGCGAGAAGGCCGAGTAGATCGCCAGGTTGATCAGGAAGGCCCGACGCCGGCCGAACCGGTCCGCGATCCGGCCGAGCGTCAGGGATCCGATGAACTGGCCGACGAAGACGGAGGCCAGGACGAGTTTGAGCGAGGTCGAACCGAAGCCGAAGTCGCCCTGCAGCACCTTGCCGATGGTGCCGGAGAGGTTGTTCTCGAAGGTGTCGAAGAACAGGCCGACGCCGATGACCGCGGTGAGTCTTCGGTGCAGGGGAGTGATCGGCATGCGGTCCAGGCGGGCGCCGATCAGGGCGGGAGCGGTGCGCCCGCCCGCCGCGGCGGTGGTCTGGGACATGGGGCTGGCTCCTTGGAAGCTCTTGTCGCAAGCTTTCGCTGTGCTTCTGGGGAAGGAACCGCCCGGGTCACCGGCGGACCCGGGCGTGCGGCCCGGGGGCCGGGTGTGGGGTGAGTGGGAGACGGACGACGTAGGGCGCGGGGAAGCCGGGGATCAGGCCGCTTCCATGGCCCGACGCCGGATCTGCTCCTCGACGTCACCGCGCCGCACCGGCGCGCTGACCTCGTGGAGGTAGGAGGCGACCTCGCGGTACGAGGCCCAGAAGCCGACCTCGTGGTACGGCACGCCGCGTTCGGCGCAGTACTGCATGGTCAGTTCGCGGGCGCGCGGCAGGCTCTTCTGCGGCATGGCCGGGAACAGGTGGTGCTCGACCTGGTAGTTGAGGCCGCCGTAGAGGAAGTCGGTCAGCAGGCTGGGACGGATGTTGCGGGAGGTGAGGACCTGGCGCTCCAGCCAGTCCAGGGTCTCCTCCTCGCCGTCGCGGACCTGCATGCCCTTGTGGTTCGGGGCGAAGATCATGCCGAAGTACACGCCGAGGGCGGCGTGCTGGACGACGATGAAGGCGACCGCGAGCGCCGGGGACAGGACGGTGAAGGCGCAGGTGAGGTAGACGGCGGTGCGCAGCAGGAGGAGGAAGGTCTCCAGCGCGGGCCGCTTGGTCTTGCCGGTGGCGATGGACTTGACCGCCGTCTTCAGCATCTTGAAGCCTTCGAGGACCAGCAGCACGAAGAAGAGCACGCTCTGGTAGCGCACCACGAACTTCTGGGTGCCCTTGCGGGTGGCGTACTGCTTGATGTCGAAGATGGCGGTGCGCCGGCCGATGTCCGGGTCCATGTCGAGGTGGTTGGGGTTGCTGTGGTGCCGGTTGTGGTGGTTGACCCACCAGCCGTAGCTGACCCCGTTGACCAGGTTGGCGTGGATGTAACCGACCGCGGAGGCGGCCTTCTTGCCGCGGAACATGGCCTTGTGGCCGGCGTCGTGCCACATGAACGCCGACTGGCCGCCGCACAGTCCCATCCACAGGGCGGTGAGGAGCTGCCACCAGCTGTTGCCCAGCTCGAAGAAGGCGACGAACCCGACGGCCAGCAGGGCGGTGTTGAGGGCGAGCTTGCCCACGTAGTAGCGCGGGCGCAGGTCGAGGAGACCCTCGGCCTTGACCCGTTTCAGCAGTTCGGCGAACGTGGCCGAAGCGCCGGTGCGTTCGCCGCCCGGCGCGGCCACGGCTTCCTGTATGTGCGGACGCTGCATGCGTTGCTCTCCTTGGGAGAAAGTGCCCGAATGCGGGCGGCGGCGCCGCTGCCCCGCGGACCTGCGGACCTGCGGGCGCCGCGAGTCGACTTCAGCTCCCGCGTGGGGTCACCGCCGCGGGCTGTGGCCCGCCCGGCGGGACCCGGGCGACGGGAGCGCAGTGCGGCACTCCCGGACCCGGACCACCGGGCGAACGTACGTCCAGCGTTCCGTGGACCACTGATGTGGCACTGATACCGGTCTGATCGGACCGACCGTCCCCCGGCCGAAACACCCCCGTCCGGCCCCGCCCCGACGCCCTGCCCACCATCCCGACCGGCGCTTGCCCGGAGCCCGACCGCCCGCCTGGGGCAGTCCTGACCAAACTCCTACCGCCCGCCTGGCGGCATGCCTGACCAGGGCCCGACCGGAAACCTGACCACAGGGACCTGGCCGAGCGCCTTACCGGGGCCCGACCCGAGCCTCGGCCACGGGCCTGGACACGGGCCCGGCCACGGGCCTGGACGCGTGTCTGGCCTGGACGCGTGTCCTGACACGGGTCTGGCCGGAACCCGGCCGAAGACCTGGCCGGAAATCTGACCACGGGCCCGGCCAGAGACCTCGTCGGCACCCCACCCCGAGACAGACCCTGACCGGAGACCTGGCCGTGGCCCTGGCCGGGACCTGCTCGGAAACCCCGCCGGAGTCCTGACGGCAAGCAGACCGGGGCCCACTCGAAAACCTGACCGCCGGGACCTGGCTGCGGGCCTGGGCCGGGACCCGAGCGGAGGCCCGCCGAGGACCCCCGCCCCTGGGCGAGCCGGAGCCCCGAGGCCCGGACAAGAGACTTGATCGCGGACCTGGTCGGCGACCCTTGCCGCCGGCGTGACCAGGGCGCTGGCCGGAGGCCCGACCAGGTCCCGGCCGAAGACCTGCTCGAAAGCCCTGCCGGGAGCCTGGACCTGGCCGAAGGACCGACGAGGGACCCGGCGGGAGCGGCGGTCCGATCGGGGCCCGGCTCCGGGCCTGCACGGAGGCCCCGCCGAGGCCCCGCCGGGAGGCCAGCCGGCGGAGGGTGGGGATGTGGGCGGGGCGGGGTGCGGGCGGTGGGGGCCGGTGGTCGTTCAGGCGGCGGCCTCCGCGTGCAGGCGTTCGTCCAGGGCGCGCACGGCGGCGTCGGCGGTTTCGGCGACCTGGGCGTCGTCGGGGGCGCCGATGACGGCCATCAGCTGCTCGACCACGGCGTGCGAGAGTTCCTCGGTGGACTGGCTCATCTCATCGTCTCCTGTCGTGAGTTGGGTGTCGGAACGTCAGAACGCCTTGCAGGCACGGAAGATGTGCGCGAAGCCGGGCAGCGAGGCCTGCGGTCCGTCGAAGGCGACGTACTCGGGGATGAGCAGGTCGGGGGCCCACTTCTGCTTGTACGAAAGCTGGGTCTGCGCCGGGTACAGCGCCGCGCCCTCCGCCCACAGCGCGTGCATCAGCCACTGGAACCCCGGGCTGTGGCCGTCGAGTTCATGCGCGGCGTCGAGCCCGGTGAACGGCGTGAAGCCGAAGTGCAGCCAGTCGACGCCCTCCGCGCGGAAGACCTCGATGGCGTGCGCGTTGATGGCCTCCATCAGGCCCGGGGAGCCCTCGGGGATGCGTCGGCTGAGGTCGTGCATCCAGCCGGCCCGGCTGCCGTAGACCGGCGAGTAGGAGATGTAGGCGACCGGCTCGCCGTCGATGGTGCCGCTGAACAGCCGCCGCTGCGCCTGCGCCGGGCCGCCGATCTGGCCGACCAGGAACTCCAGTTGCTGCGCGCCGCCCTTGGAGCCGAGCCAGGCCGTGTCGATCACGGCGATGGCGTCGGCGACGTCGGCCGCGTCGACCTCCTGGATCTGGAGGCCGTTGCGCAGCGCGCGCGAGATCTTGTTGCGCAGCTGCATGAACTTGGTGCCGCGCAGCGTGAAGTCCTCCAGCCTGACCGCCCAGGAGGCGCCGACCTGGTTGACGACGCAGCCGCGCGCCGCGTACCGCTCGGCGTCGGTGCGCTGGAGCTGCACCCCGACCAGGCTCAGGCCCTCGTCCCGGACGTACTGCCGGAAGGCGTCCAGCAGCGTGTCGTAGTCCCCCTCGGCGGCGAAGGGGCCGCCGAACTGGACCGCCCAGCGGCCGGTGCGGCGGTAGACGACGACACCGTCCGCGCCCGGGACGGTGAAGACACTGTTTCCGCTGTTGAGCGCCAGGAAGGAACTCGGGTTCTCGCTCGTGGTGTGGGCCCGTATCGCGTCGAGAATCCGACTGTCGGTGCCGGTCTCGGTGGTGATCGCGGTCATTCCCTTACCCCTTTCGGGAGCGTATTCCGTTGAAGTGAGTACAGCACCGCAACATGACCCACGAAAAGAGCAGTTGGGCATTCATTTACCTGTGTCAGAAGCGCGTCAGCATTCCGTCAGCCGTCACTGTCAAAGTAGTTGACGTGAACGGCGCCGGGAACCGGGGCCGGACACGGGGAGAGGTGCCCGGAGTGGTTTATCGGGGACCGTGTGCACCGCATTGGTCGGGCCTTGCCGGCCCACGCAGGTTCGAATCCTGCCCTCTCCGCCACGGCCGTCACCATGGCCGGACGCGCCTTCCGCCCCGGTTGGGCGGACCTCACAGGCGCCCGTCCGGGTATTCGGCTTCACCCGGCCGGTGCTTTTCCGAACGTGTTCGAGCACCGGCACCACCCAGGAACCGCCGGCCGCCCCCCGTCCCGGCGGAACAAATGCCCCGGCGGGCAGCGGTACAGGTCGAGGCCCGCCGGGGCACGGCGCGTTCCGCCATTCTTTCTTTCACGGCAGCACCACTCCGGAATCACCGTCGGCGAGGAATTGTCATCTAGGGGGAAAGACATGCTGAGGTTCTCCGTTCTCGGAGCGCTGGAGATACGCACCGCCGCCGGCGAGGCGGATGTCAGTGGCGATCTGCAGCGCTCACTGGTGCAGACCCTGCTGGTCAGCGAGGGCCGGCCGGTGTCCGGGGAGGGCCTGGCCGAGGAGATGTGGGGCGATGCGCTGCCGGACCGCCGGGCCAACGCCCTCCAGGCGCACATCAGCCGGTTGCGGCGCAGGCTCCGTGCCCTGGAGCCGGACCGGCCGACCTCCCGCGTGACGATCCACCCGGCCGGCTACCGGCTCAGCGTCGGCGAGGGCGAGCTGGACGCGGCGGAGTTCGTGCGGGCCGTGCGGCAGGCGGAGTCGGCCGGGCCGCGGGACGCGGAGCGCACCGCCCGGATGCTGGGCGAGGCGCTGGCGCTGTGGCGGGGACCGGTGTTCGGCGGGTTCCCCGGCGGCACCCTGTGCCAGTTGGCCGGGGCGCGGTACGAGGAGTACCGGATGCGGGCGATGGAGCTGCGCTTCGACGCGGAACTGCGGCTCGGGCGGCACGCGGCGGTGCTCGCGGAGCTGGCCGAGGCGCACACCCACCACCCGTTGCGCGAGCGCTTCTGCGAGCAGTTGATGACCGCCCTGTACGGCTCGGGCAGGCAGGCCGACGCGCTGGACGTCTTCCGCCGGATGCGCCGCAGGCTGGACGAGGAGCTGGGGATACAGCCGTCGCCCGCGCTGCGGCGGGTGGAGCTCGCGATCCTGTCGCACGACCCGGCGCTCACGGCCGACCCGCTGCTCCCGTCGGCGTTGCAGCCGGTGTGACCGCCGGGCGGGGCCGGGCCGTAAGCGGTCCGTCAGCGCCCGGTCAGAGCGCGTTGCCACGATCGTGTCCGGGGTCCCGCGACGGCGGCCCGCCGCGGGCAGCGCCCGAAGTCACGTCACCTCACCGCAGAGGCAGGCAGAGATGAAGTCCCACATCGCGGAACTGGCCGGCATACGCGAACGCGTGCTCGCCGGCCCGAGCGAGAAGGCGACCGCGGCGCAGCACGCCAAGGGCAAGCTGACGGCACGGGAGCGGATCGAGCTGCTCCTGGACCCGGGGTCCTTCCAGGAGGTCGAGCAGTTGCGCCGGCACCGGGCGACCGGGTTCGGGCTGGAGGCGAAGAAGCCGTACACCGACGGTGTGATCACCGGCTGGGGCACGGTCGAGGGCCGCACGGTCTTCGTCTACGCGCACGACTTCCGGATCTTCGGCGGCGCGCTGGGCGAGGCCCACGCCACCAAGATCCACAAGATCATGGACATGGCCATCGCGGCCGGCGCGCCGCTGGTGTCGTTGAACGACGGCGCCGGCGCCCGCATCCAGGAGGGCGTGACCGCGCTCGCGGGCTACGGCGGCATCTTCCGCCGGAACACGGCCGCGTCCGGGGTGATCCCCCAGATCTCCGTGATGCTGGGCCCGTGCGCGGGCGGCGCGGCCTACTCCCCCGCCCTGACCGACTTCGTCTTCATGGTCCGCGAGACCTCGCAGATGTTCATCACCGGACCGGACGTGGTCAAGGCGGTGACGGGCGAGGAGATCACCCAGAACGGCCTGGGCGGCGCGGACGTGCACGCCGAGACCTCCGGCGTCTGCCACTTCGCGTACGACGACGAGGAGACCTGCCTGGAGGAGGTGCGCTACCTCCTCTCCCTGCTCCCGGGCAACAACCGCGAGAACCCGCCGCGCGTGGAGTGCGCCGACCCGGTCGACCGGCGCTGCGAGGCGCTGGCCGACCTGGTGCCGGAGGACGGCAACCGGCCGTACGACATGACGAAGGTGATCGAGGAGATCGTCGACGACGGCGAGTACCTGGAGGTCCACCAGCGCTGGGCCCGCAACATCATCTGCGCGCTGGCCCGCCTGGACGGGCAGGTCGTCGGCATCATCGCCAACCAGCCGCAGACGCTCGCCGGTGTCCTCGACATCGAGGCCTCGGAGAAGGCCGCGCGCTTCGTGCAGATGTGCGACGCGTTCAGCATCCCGCTGATCACCCTGCTGGACGTGCCGGGCTTCCTGCCGGGCGTCGGCCAGGAGCACGGCGGCATCATCCGGCACGGCGCGAAGCTGCTGTACGCCTACTGCGACGCGACCGTGCCGAGGATTTCACTCATCCTGCGCAAGGCGTACGGCGGCGCGTACATCGTCATGGACTCCCAGTCGATCGGCGCGGACCTCACCTACGCCTGGCCGACCAACGAGATCGCGGTGATGGGCGCCGAAGGTGCCGCCAACGTCATCTTCCGCCGCCAGATCACCGAGGCGGAGGACCCCGAGGCCATGCGCACGCGGCTGGTCAAGGAGTACAAGGCCGAGCTGATGCACCCCTACTACGCCGCCGAGCGCGGCCTGGTCGACGACGTCATCGACCCCGCCGAGACCCGCGAGGTCCTGGTGAGGTCGCTGGCGATGCTCCGCACGAAACACGCGGAGCGCCCCACCCGCAAGCACGGCAACCCCCCTCAGTGACGGAGGCCCCATGACCATCCCCTTCCCCACTCCCCCCATCCGGGTCGAGAAAGGCGAAGCCACCGACGAGGAACTGGCCGCCCTGACCGTCCTGCTCCTCAGCCGCAGCGCCCTCCCGGGCCCCGGCACGGAGGCGTCCTCCCCGGGCACGACCTCCTGGCGCCCGCATTCCTTCCACGCCCCGCACAGCTGGCAGCGGGCCTGAGAAAGCCGGCGGACGGCCAGGGGCGTGCGCGGGAGGCTACGGGCGCCGGACGCGCGTGAGCGGCGCCCTCCCGGGCCACCGGGGTGCCCCCCCCTGGCTCCCCCGGCTCACCCCTGGCCCGCCCCTGGCTCAGCCCTGGACCAGGGTGACGTCCCGCTCGGTGACGGCGTGGAACACCGGCAGCGGCACCAGGCCCACCCGGCGCAGTTCCAGCACCGTGGCCTGGACGTGGGCCGTGCCGGGGTGGAGGGTCTCGCCGGTGACCCTGCCGGAGTTGGCCCAGTGGTGGGTCACGCCGTCGCACCGCGCGACGCTGCCGCCGATGCCGTGCCGCACGCCGGGGTCGCGCTGGCTGAGGGAGGAGGTCACGAAGGTCGGGCCGGTGCTGCCGAAGCAGCGGTAGGTGCCGGTCAGGGTGACGGTTCCGTCGGTGGCGAGGCGGCCGACCGAGTCGACGGTGATGGACTCGCCGGGGGCGGCCTGGGCCGGGCCGGCGGCGAGGGTCAGCAGGGCGGCGGCACCGAGGGCCGCGGCGAGGGCGGGACGGACGGGCATGGATTCCTCCAGGTTCGCACCAGTTCGGGGGCTCCCACTGGTACCCGGCATCCGCCCCGGCGCGCGTGACCTCACCCGAGCGGTGGCGCGTCACGGCAGCACGGCGAACCCGTCCAGCTCCACCAGCGCCTCCTCGTCCCACAGCCGTACGACCTGGACCACCGCCATCGCCGGATAGTCCCGGCCCGCCGCCGCGCGCCAGATCCGCCCCAGCTCCCGTACCCGGGCCCGGTACGCGGCGACGTCCGTGGCGTACACCGTGACCCGGGCCAGGTCCGCGGGCGTGCCGCCGGCCGCGCGCAGGGCGGCGAGCAGATTGCCCAGCGCCCGCTCGAACTGCTCGGCCAGCGTGCCGCCCGTGATCTTCCCGTCGGCGTCGAGTGCCGTCTGCCCCGCGAGGAACACCACCCGGGACCCGGTCGCGACGACGGCGTGCGAGAACCCCGTGGGCGGGGACAGCTCGGGCGGGTTGACGCGTTCGGTCGTCACCGGGCCTCCTGCTCGTTCACGGCGTCCGCCTCGGCGTACAACTCCTTGGCGATGATGCCCCGTTGGACCTCGCTCGCGCCCTCGTAGATCCGCGGGGCGCGTACCTCGCGGTAGAGGTGTTCGAGGAGATGACCGTGCTGGAGGGCGCGGGCGCCGTGCAACTGTACGGCGGTGTCGACGACATACTGCGCGGTCTCCGTCGCGAGCAGCTTGGCCATCGCGGACCGCCGGGGCACGTCGGGCGCGCCCTCGTCGTAGGCGGTCGCCGCCGCGTACACCATCAACCGGGCCGCCTCGGTGCGCAGCGCCATCTCCGCGACCTGGTGGGACACGCCCTGGAGATCCATCAACCGCCCCTTGAACGCCTCCCGTCGGCGGGTGTGCGCCACGGTCGCGTCCAGCGCCGCCTGCGCCATGCCCACCGCGAAGGCGCCGACGCTGGGCCGGAAGAGGTTGAGCGTCCCCATGGCTACGGCGAAGCCCCGGCCGACCTCGCCGAGCACATCCCCGGAGGTGACGGGCACGGCGTCGAAGTCGAGCGCGCCGATGGGGTGCGGGGAGATCATCTCCAGCGCCCGGCCGGTGAGTCCGGGCCGGTCGGCGGGGACGAGGAAGGCCGTCACGCCCCGGGCGCCGGCGCCGGGCGCGGTCCGCGCGAAGACGGTGTAGAAGTCGGCCTCGGGCGCGTTGGAGATCCAGCACTTCTCCCCGGTGAGCCGCCACTCCCCCGCCCCCCGGCCCTCGGCGGCGAGCGCCAGCGCGGCCGCGTCCGACCCGGCCCCCGGCTCGCTCAGCGCGAAGGCCGCGACCGCGCTGCCGTCGGCGACCCGGGGCAGCCAGCGCTCCCGCTGGGCCGCGCTGCCGTGCGCGTGCACCGGATGGGCGCCGAGACCCTGGAGGGCGAGCGCCGTCTCCGCCTCCGTACAACCCTGCGCCAACGACTCCCGCATCAGGCACAGATCGAGCGCCCCGGACGTGAACAGCCCCTCCAGCAAGCCAAGTTGTCCCAACTCGGCGAGCAGCGGCCGGTTGACGCGTCCGGGAGCGCCCTTGTCGGCGAGCGGGCGCAGCCGTTCGGCGGCGAAGGCGCGCAGCCGCGCGCACCAGGCCAGCCGCTCCGGTTCGAGTGAGAATGCGGGCACCGCCGGTCCTCCCTCCGGGACGGACCACGGCGACCGTCCCACCCCCGACGTTATCGCGCACAGTTGACTGCCGTCACCAACACGATACGCTCAAACGGCGAGCCCACCAGGAATGCCCGTCCGGACATCCGTCACGGCAAGGGGGCGAACCGCCATGCATCTCTCGGCCCACGTGGACACCTTCGCGCGCGACCATCTCCCGCCGCCGGAGGAGTGGCCCGAGCTGCGCTTCGACCTGCCGGAACTGCGCTATCCCGCCCGGCTGAACTGCGCGGTGGAGCTGCTCGGCCACACCGACGGCGCCCGCCCCGCCTTCCGCACCCCGGACGGACCCGACTGGACGTACGACGAACTGCGCGCGCGGGTCGACCGGATCGCGCACCTGCTCACCGGCGAGCTGGGCGTCGTACCCGGCAACCGGGTGCTGCTGCGCGGCCCCACCACCCCCTGGCTCGCGGCCTGCTGGCTCGCGGTGCTGAAGGCGGGCGCGGTCGCGGTGACCGTGCTGGCCCAGCAGCGCCCGCACGAACTGGCGACGATCTGCGAGATCGCCCAGGTGAGCCACGCGCTGTGCGACGTCCGCGCGGTGGACGACCTGGCGAAGGCCGAGATCCCCGGGCTGCGCGTCACGGCGTACGGCGGCGACGCCCCTGACGACCTCCTCAACCTCCCCGCGCCCACGGCCCCCTACCCCGCGATCGACACCGCCTCCGACGACGTCGCGCTGATCGCCTTCACCTCGGGCACCACCGGCCGCCCGAAGGGGTGCATGCACTTCCACCGGGACGTGCTGGCGATCGCCGACACCTTCTCCCGGCACGTCCTGCGCCCCCGCGCCGACGACGTGTTCGCCGGCAGCCCCCCGCTCGGCTTCACCTTCGGCCTCGGCGGTCTGGTCGTCTTCCCCCTGCGGGCCGGCGCGAGCGCGCTGCTCCTCGAACAGTCGGGCCCCCGCCGGCTCCTGCCCGCGATAGCCGAACACCGCGTCTCGGTCCTGTTCACCGCCCCGACCGCCTACCGGGCCATGCTGGACGCGCTGGACGGCCATGACATCTCGTCACTGCGGCGCTGCGTGTCGGCCGGGGAGAACCTGCCCGCGGCCACCTGGCGGGCGTGGCACGAGCGCACCGGGATGCGGATCATCAACGGCATCGGCGCCACCGAGCTGCTGCACATCTTCGTCTCCGCCGCGGACGAGGGCATAAGACCGGGCACCACGGGGGTACCGGTGCCCGGCTGGCAGGCGCGGGTGCAGCGGCCGGACGGCACCCCGCAGCCCGACGGCGAACCCGGCCTGCTGGCCGTGCGCGGCCCGGTCGGCTGCCGCTATCTGGCCGACCCCCGCCAGCGCCAGTACGTGCGCGGCGGCTGGAACATCACCGGCGACACGTACGTCCGGGAGCCCGACGGCTACTTCCGCTATGTGGCCCGCGCCGACGACATGATCATCTCGGCCGGGTACAACATCGCGGGACCCGAGGTGGAGGACGCCCTGCTGCGCCATCCGGACGTGGTGGAGACGGCGGTGGTCGGCCGCCCCGACGAGGCGCGCGGTCAGGTGGTGGTCGCCTACACGGTGCTGCGCGACGGCGCCGACCGCGACCCGGACGCCCTGCGCGCGTTCCTCACCGGCGAACTGGCGCCGTACAAGTGCCCGCGCGAGTTCGTCTTCCTGGCCGCCCTGCCCCGCACGGCCACCGGGAAGTTGCAGCGGTTCCGCCTACGCACCCCTGATGACCAGCCGTGATGCCGACGACTTAAGATGATCATCGTGTCCGAGCAGCACGCCCCCAGGTCCCTCATCGTCACGCTCTACGGCGCGTACGGCCGTTCCGCGCCCGGCCCGATGCCCGTCGCCGAACTGATCCGGCTCCTGGCCGCGGTCGGCGTGGACGCGCCCTCCGTCCGCTCCTCGGTGTCCCGCCTCAAGCGCCGCGGCCTGCTCCTGCCCGCCCGTACGGACACCGGCGCCGCCGGTTACGAACTCTCCCCCGAGGCCGTCCAGTTGCTGGAGGACGGCGACCGCCGCATCTACGCCGCCGCACCCCCCGAGGACGCGGGCTGGGTTCTCGCGGTCTTCTCGGTGCCGGAGACGGAACGCCAGAAGCGCCACGTCCTGCGCTCCCGCCTCTCCGCCCTGGGCTTCGGCACCGCGGCCCCCGGCGTCTGGATCGCCCCCGCCCGCTTCCACGAGGAGGCCGAACACACCCTGCGCCGCCTCCGGCTGGACCCCTACGTCGACTTCTTCCGCGGCGACCACCTGGGCTTCGCACCCACCTCTGAGGCGGTGGCCCGCTGGTGGGACCTCTCGGCGATCGCCAAGGAGCACAGCCGCTTCCTGGACGCCCACGCCCCGCTGCTCCGCGCCTGGGAACGCCGCTCGGACACCCCGCCGGAGGACGCCTACCGCGACTACCTCCTCACCCTGGACTCCTGGCGCCACCTCCCCTACACCGACCCCGGCCTGCCCACCCACCTCCTCCCGGCCGACTGGCCGGGCGTGCGCTCCTCGGAGGTCTTCCGGGCCCTGCACGAGCGCCTGCGGGACGCGGGCGCGGAGTTCGCGCTGACGAGCCCGTGAACTCCCGCGGCCCTGGGCGGCCCCGGCCCGCGCCTCAGATCCGCCCGCCGGTCAGCCGGGTGATCGGACCGTGCGTGCGGCGCGCCGCGCTGCGGCCCGCCAGGTAGGACGTGGCGCCCAACGCCGACAAGCCCGCCCCCACGCCGGCGGCGAGCAGCTTCCGCTGTGCGAGCACCGTCCATGCCGTCCTGGCGACGGCCGCGGCCTGCCCCGAGGCCGCGACGACGGCCCGCCGGCCGGCCTGGACCCGCTCGGCCGCGCCCGCGGCCACCGACGCCACGCCGGCGGACTCCTCGGCCGCCTTGTCCGCCGCCCGCGAGGCGGGAGCGGTCACCTTCGCGGTGACCTGCCGGACCTTGCCGGCCGCGCTCCCCTTGGATACGGACTCCTGATTCGTGCCGCTCTTCGCTTCACTCATGGACTTCGCGTTGCCGCTCGCGCCATCGGCAAACACACCCGGCGCGGAACGGCGCACGCCTTGCCGGGGCCGGACACCGCCGCCGGCGGACCCGGCCTTCGAAACGGCCACGGCACCCGGCAGGATGGATGCCATGCGCTATCGACACGCCGTCGCGGCCGACGCCCCGGCCATGGCCGAACTCGTCGCGGCCAATCACCACGACGCGCTGACGGAGGAGGAGCGTGCGAAGCAGGGCTTCGTGCAGGGGGACCTCGACGCCGGGGCGCTGCGCTCGATGGCCGAGGACGGGAGCCTGCTCGTCGCGGACGACGAGGGGCGCCTGGCCGGCCTGCTCGGCCTGACCTCCCCGGAGAACACACCCAAGCCCCCGCCGGTCCAGGCCCTGCTGGACGCGCGGGACTCGCTGGAGTGGCAGGGACGCCCGCTCCGTGCCACGCCCTTCCTGCTCTACGGGCCCGTGGTGGTCGCCGCCGCCTACCGCGGGAAGGGGGTGGCCCGGGGACTGTTCACCGCGGCGCTCCGGGCGGCCTCGGGACGAGCCGACGTGATGGTCGCCTTCATCGAACTGGCCAACCGGACGTCGTGGAGGGTCCACGTGGACGGTTTCGGCATGGTGCCCCTGGGAGGGTTCACCATCGGTGATCGCGCCTACGGTGTCGTCGGTGCGTCCACCCGGCCCGCGGCGCCGTCCGGCACCTGAGCACACGGCATGGGAGACGGCCCGCGACCGGTTGCCGGAGCCGTCGTCATGCGGGGGACTAGGCCGCCCTGCGGCGCGCCGCGCGGGCGTCCGAGGCGGGCTCCTCGGTGTCCTCCGGCGGCATGCTCTCGTCACCCCCGAAGTCGGGAGCCTGGAACGGGTTGGTCGCCGGAGGCGGCGATACGGCGGCGGAGCAGCGGGGCTGCGCCTCCGGGGCGGAGAACAGCGAGGTCAGGTCGATGGGAGGGCTCTCTTTCGGTACAGGTCCCGGAAGGGGCCTGGTGTGCCGTGACCGGGCACAGCGGTCCTACAGCTTGGTCATCTTGGCGTACGGGCTCAAGATCCGCATCTGCGCCGAGCCGAAGTCCACGAGCGCCGCGACTCCCTCCTCGACGCCGACCACCCGGCCGAGGCCGTACATGTCGTGCGTGACCTGGTCACCCAGGGCGAAGTGCTTGGGGGCCGGCGGGACCGGGGCCTTGAAAGGGCTGGTGGGCAGATGGCGCTTCGGCGCAGCGGGCTTTGTCATAGCTCAGTATGCGCCTTCTTGAATCCCCTTCGCTGTGGCCGTCGGCACAGATCCGGAAGGGCACCACCGCCACACGCCGCTGACCTGCGGTTTCGAGGTGTGGTGCGGCGAAAATGGACCGCGGATCCTCTTCGGAGGCGGCCGTATCCTCCCGGTCCGGGCCCGGACCGTCGGGGACCGGCGGGAGCCGGCCGCCGTGCCGGGCGCCGCGGTGATCCGCGCCAGGGTCGCGGCGGGTTCGGAGACCGTACGGTCCGTCGGCACGCCGTCGCCTCCGCGCGTGGCCCGCGGTTCGGCGACGGGTCCCTCAACTTCCCAGCGACAGACGCGGTTTGGGAGTGTCCGTGCGGCCCGTCCGGGGGCGGCGGCTGCCCGCGCGGTACGGGGCGGGCCAGTGGATGCCGGGGCCCTCGTAGGACTGCTCGGCGGCGGCGTGCAGGGTCCAGTGGGGGTCGTAGAGGTGGGGGCGGGCCAGGGCGCAGAGGTCGGTACGGCCCGCCAGGATCAGGGAGTTGACGTCGTCCCAGGAGGAGATGGCGCCCACGGCGATCACCGGGACGCGGACCTCGTGGCGGATGCGGTCGGCGAAGGGGGTCTGGTAGGAGCGGCCGAAGTCCGGCCGCTCGTCGGAGACGACCTGGCCGGTGGAGACGTCGATCGCGTCGGCGCCGTGGTCGGCGAAGGCGCGGGCGATGTGGACCGCGTCCTCGGCGGTGGTGCCGCCGTCGGCCCAGTCGGTGGCGGAGACGCGGACCGTCATGGGGCGCTCGGCGGGCCACACCGAGCGGATGGCGTCGAAGACCTCCAGCGGGAAGCGCAGGCGCCGCTCCAGTGAGCCGCCGTAGGCGTCCGTGCGGTGGTTGGTGAGGGGAGAGAGGAAGCCGGAGAGGAGGTAGCCGTGGGCGCAGTGGAGTTCGAGGAGGTCGAAGCCGGCGCGGGCGGCGCGCCAGGCGGCCGAGGTGAACTGCTCGCGGATGTCGGTGAGTTGGGCGCGGGAGAGTTCGCGAGGGGTCTGACTGCCCGGCCGGTAGGGGAGCGGGGAGGGAGCCACGATGGGCCAGTTGCCGGTCGGCAGCGGCTCGTCCATGCCCTCCCACATCAGCCTGGTGGAGCCCTTGCGGCCCGAGTGGCCGAGCTGCACCCCGATCGCCGTACCCGGCGCCTGCCGGTGCACGAAGTCGGTGACGCGGCGCCACGCCTCCGCCTGGCGGCCGTTGTAGAGGCCGGCGCAGCCGGGGGTGATGCGGCCCTGCTCGCTCACACACACCATCTCGGTCATGACGAGGGCCGCGCCGCCGAGCGCGCGGGCGCCGAGGTGGACGAGGTGGAAGTCGCCGGGCACGCCGTCGGTGGCCGAGTACATGTCCATCGGGGAGACGACGACGCGGTTGCGCAGGGTCAGGCCGCGCAGGCGGAACGGGGTGAACATCGGGGGCGTGCCGGGCGGGCAGCCGAACTCGCGCTCCACCGACTCGGTGAAGTGGGCGTCGCGCAGCCTGAGGTTGTCGTGGGTGACGCGGCGGCTGCGGGTGAGCAGGTTGAAGGCGAACTGGCGGGGCCGCTGGTCCCGGTACAGATCCAGGTTCTCGAACCATTCCAGGCTCGCCCGCGCGGCCCGCTGGGTCGAGGCGACGACGGGCTTGCGTTCCTCCTCGTACGCGGCCAGCGCCGTCGGGACGTCGGGCTGTTCCGACAGGCACGCGGCCAGCGCCAGCGCGTCCTCCACGGCCAGTTTGGTGCCGGAGCCGATGGAGAAGTGGGCGGTGTGGGCGGCGTCGCCGAGCAGGACGAGGTTGCCGTGCGACCAGCGGTCGTTGACCACCGTACGGAACGTCGTCCAGGCGGAGTCGTTGGAGCGCAGGGGGCGGCCGCGCAGCGCGTCCGCGAAGATCTTGGCGCAGCGTCCGGTCGATTCGCGCGGGTCCGTCTCGTCGAATCCCGCCGCCCGCCAGACCTCCTCGCGCATCTCGACGATGACCGTCGAGGCGTCGGGCGCGTACGGGTATCCGTGCAGCTGCATCACGCCGTGCTCGGTCTCGGCGATCTCGAAGCGGAAGGCGTCGAAGGCGAAGTCGGCGGCGAGCCAGATGTAGCGGCAGCGGTGGCCGGTCACCCGGGGCCGGAAGACGTCGGCGTGGGTCTCGCGGGTGGCGCTGTGGATCCCGTCGGCGGCGATGACGAGGTCGTGGTCGGCGACGAGGCGGTCCACGGGCGGGGCCTCGGTGCGGAAGGCGATCCGTACGCCCAAGTCCTGGCAGCGGGCGTGCAGGATCTCCAGGAGGCGGTGCCTGCCGAGGGCGGCGAAGCCGTGTCCCGAGGAGGTGTGCCGGGTGCCGCGGTGGACGATGTCGATGTCGTCCCAGCGGACGAAGTGCCGCCGCAAGGCCTCGTAGACGACCGGGTCGGCGTGTTCGATGCCGCCCAGGGTCTCGTCGGAGAGGACCACGCCGAAGCCGAAGGTCTCGTCGGGGGCGTTGCGCTCCCAGACGGTCACCTCACGGGTGGGGTCGAGGCGTTTGAGGAGGGCGGCGGCGTAAAGGCCGCCCGGCCCGCCGCCGATGATCGCGATGCGTGCGGGAGCGGGCACGTCCGGTGTCGGCATGCGAGATCACCTTCCCTGCCACTTCGGCGCCCGCTTCTCCGTGAACGACGCGTGGAACTCCGCGTAGTCCTCCCCGTGCATCAGGAGGGCCTGGGTCGCGGCGTCCAGCTCCACGGACGCGGCCAGCGGCATGTCCAGCTCCGCCGTCAGCAGCGCCTTCGTCTGGGCGTGGGCCAGGGCCGGGCCCTGGGCCAGGCGGCGGGCCAGGGCGGCGGCGGCCTGGTCGGCGTGGCCCTCCTCGGTCAGTTCGCTGATCAGGCCGATCCGCTCGGCCTCGGGCGCGCGGACCGGGTCGCCCAGCATCAGCAGGCGGGTGGCGTGGCCGAGGCCCACGACCCGGGGCAGCAGATAGGCGGCGCCCATGTCGCCGCCGGACAGGCCGACCCGGGTGAAGAGGAAGGCGAAACGGGCGCTCGGGTCGGCGACGCGGAAGTCGGCCGCGAGGGCGAGGACGGCGCCGGCGCCCGCCGCGACCCCGTGGACGGCGGCGATCACCGGGAAGGGGCATTCGCGGATCGCCCGTACCACCTGGCCGGTCATCCGGTTGAAGTCGAGCAGTTCGGCGGTGTCCAGGGCGAGGGTGGTGCCGATGATCTCGTCCACGTCACCGCCGGAGCAGAACCCGCGTCCCTCCCCGGCCAGCACCAGGGCGCGCACCGAGCGCTCCCGGGACAGCTCGGCCAGCAGATCGCGCAGGTCGGCGTAGGCGCCGAAGGTGAGGGCGTTGAGCTTGTCGGGTCGGGCGAGGGTGACCGTGGCGACCCCGTCGGCGATCTGGAGGCGCAGGTGCTCCCAGTCGGCGGTGCGGGCGGCGGAGCCGGTGAAGGGACTCATGACGTGCGGCCTCCTTGGGCGGCGGTGCCGTACGTTGCGCAGTCCCCCGAAGTTATCACTTGTTTGTGACTGTCGTCACGATCGCGCGACAGACCGTATCGCCGAAGGCGTCGCGTGGCCGGTTCGTGCCGACTGTCACCGGTCGGCCGCAGGGCCGTAACAGAGGGCGTCGGCGGGCGAGGCGGGGCGCCGGGCGGGGTAGGGCGTCCGGTGCCGGCGCGGGGGCCCCGGGCGAAGCCCGCCGACCGTCCGGGGCGGCCGGGCCCGTACCATTCCTACAGTCGAAAGCAGGACAGCCTGCTCCATGAACGGACTCGCCTTGCACGAACACCCCACCGAATCGGCCTCCTGGCGCATGGCGCTGCCGCACACCGCCGCGGCGGTGCCCGTCGCCCGTGCCCTGGTGCGTTCGGCCCTTTCCGAGGTGGAGGACGCGGCCGACCGCGACACGGCGGAGCTGCTCACGGCCGAGCTGGTGGCCAACGCGGTGGAGCACACCGCCGGCCGGGGCCCGATAGAGCTGGTGGTGGAGCTGCTGCCGACCGGCTGCCAGGTCGAGGTGCACGACCCCGACCCCGCGCCGCCCGGCCAGCTGACCCGGCCGGTGTTCGAGGAGCCCGACCTGTGGCAGGAGGGCGGGCGCGGGCTGCTGCTGATCCGCGCCCTGAGCGCCTCCTGCGGACACCGCCCCACCCCGAGGGGCAAGGCGGTGTGGTTCACACTGCCTGCGGTTCCCGCTCAGCGGCGTCCGCGCTGACCTCGGCGGCCTTGCCGCGGGCCAGCATGGAGTGCCGGCGCCCGTAGGCGAGGTAGACCGCGAGGCCCACCACGAGGAACCCGGCGAACTGCATCCAGGTGTGCCAGCCGGTCTCGTACATCAGGTACAGGCAGAAGGCGATGCCGAGCAGCGGGACCACCGGGTAGAGCGGTACCCGGAAGCTGCGGGTCAGGCGCGGTTCGCGGCGGCGCAGGGTCATCACCGCGACGTTGACCACGGCCATGATCGCGAGCGTGCCGATGGTGCACAGGTTCATCACCGAGTCGAGCGAGGCGAAGGCCGCCGGGAGCGCGAAGACGATGGCGACGATCAGCGTGCCGGCGACCGGCGTGGAGGTCCTCGGGGAGACCTTCTCGAAGACCCGCGGGATCAGGCCGTCCCGGGACATCGACATCAGGATGCGCGTCTGGCCGTACATCACCGCGAGGACCACGGAGGCGATGGCGACGACCGCGCCGAAGGCGATCACGCCGCCGCCGATGGTCGAGCCGGTGACCTTGTTGACGACGTAGGACAGGGCGGCGGGGCGGCCCGCGACCTGGTCGCCGCCGATGGCCCCGATGGCCGCGACCGCGACCGCGCAGTACAGCAGCGTCACGACGCCCATGCACACCATGATCGCCACGGGGATGTCGCGGCGGGGGTTCTTGGCCTCCTCGCCGGCGGTGGTGATCGCGTCGAAGCCGATGTACGAGAAGAACGCTGCGGTGGTGCCCGCGCCGATGCCGCCGAGGCCGGCCGGGGAGAACGGGGTGAGATTGCCGTGCTTGAAGGCGCTGTAGCCGATCGCGCAGAAGACGAGCAGGATCACCAGCTTGACGGCGGCCATGGCGGCGGTCGCGCGGGCGCTCTCGCGCACGCCGCGCACCAGCAGCACGGAGGCCAGGGCGATCACGAGCACCGCGGGGAGGTTGACGATCCCGCCGTCGCCCGGCCCCGCCGACAGCAGGGCGGGCAGCTGCCAGCCGGTGAGGCTGTGCAGCAGTTCGTTGACGTACTGGCTCCAGCCGACGGCGACGGCCGAGATGGAGATGCCGTACTCCAGCAGCAGGCACCAGCCGACCAGGAAGGCGGTGGACTCGCCGAGGCCGGCGTAGGCGAAGGAGTACGAGGAGCCGGAGACCGGGATGGCGCCGCCCAGCTCCGCGAAGGAGAAGGCGGTGAAGACGCAGGTGATCGCAGCGAGGACGAAGGAGATGACGACGGCGGGACCGGCCTTTGCGACGGAGTCGGAGAGGCCGACGAAGATGCCGGTGCCGACGATGGCGCCGACGCCGAAGCAGATGAGCTGGAAGAGCCCCATCGTGCGCTTCAGGCCGTGTCCCTCGCGGTCGGCGCCGGATTCGGCGACGAGCAGGTGGGGGGACTTGATGCGGGGAGCGGGCATTGCGGGTGGTGCTCGTTTCTGGTGGTGCGGGGCGACGGGATGAGGTCGCGGGCGCGAGCGGCGGGACGACGGTCGCGGCGGCGGCCCCGGAATGGGTGGCTCCGGGGTCGCCGGTCAGGATAATCCCTGGTCGGGGGCGCTAACCAAGCCGATCAGGCGAGTGTGGCGACCAGCACGGCCTTGATGGTGTGCAGCCGGTTCTCGGCCTCGTCGAAGACGACGGAGTAGTCCGATTCGAACACCTCGTCGGTGACCTCCAGGGAGGTCAGACCGTAGGCCTCGTGGATCTCCTGTCCGACCTTGGTGCCGAGGTCGTGGAAGGCGGGCAGGCAGTGCAGGAACTTGACGTCCGGGTTGCCGGTGGCGCGCAGCACGTCCATGGTCACGGCGTACGGCGCGAGGGCCTTGATCCGCTCGGCCCAGACGTCCTTGGGCTCGCCCATGGAGACCCAGACGTCGGTGGCGACGAAGTCGGCGCCGCGGACGCCCTCGGCGACGTCCTCGGTCAGGGTGATCACCGCGCCGCCGGCCTCGGCCAGCTCACGGGCGCGGGCCACGATCTTCGGTGCGGGCCAGTACTGCTCGGGCGCGACGATCCGTACGTCCATGCCGAGCAGGGCGCCCGTGATCAGGTAGGAGTTGCCCATGTTGAAGCGGGCGTCGCCGAGGTAGGCGAAGGCGATCTCCGTGAGCGGCTTGGCGCTGTGCTCGGTCATGGTGAGCACGTCGGCCAGCATCTGCGTGGGGTGCCAGTCGTCGGTGAGGCCGTTGTAGACGGGCACGCCGGCCTCGGCGGCCATCTCCTCGACCTTGGCCTGGCTGTCGCCGCGGTACTCGATGCCGTCGAACATCCGGCCGAGGACCCGGGCGGTGTCCCGCACGGACTCCTTGTGCCCGATCTGCGAGCCGATCGGATCGAGGTACGTCGTGTGCGCACCCTGGTCGGCGGCGGCGACCTCGAACGCGCAGCGGGTGCGCGTCGAGGTCTTCTCGAAGATCAGGGCGATGTTGCGGCCCTGGAGGTACCGCACCTCGGCCCCGGCCCGCTTGGCGGCCTTCAGCTCGGCGGCCAGCTCGATCAGGCCGCGGAACTCCTCCTCGGTGAAGTCCAGCTCCTTGAGGAAGTGGCGGCCTGCGAGGGCGGTCGGGACTGTCGCCATGGGGGCGCTCCAGGGGTACGACTATAAGGACTCTGGAATTCTATACGACTGTAAGCAAACTTATGCAGCCGCGGGGGATGCGCCTCCTCACACAGCATCCCGCTCCACCGGGCAGCTCATGCACCGGGGGCCGCCCCTGCCCCGCCCCAGCTCGCTGCCCGGGATCTCGATGACCTCGATGCCCTGCTTGCGCAGGTGGGTGTTGGTGGTGGAGTTCCGTTCGTAGGCGACCACCACGCCGGGTTCGACGGCGAGCACGTTGCAGCCGTCGTCCCACTGCTCACGCTCGGCCGCGTGCACGTCCTGGGTGGCGGTCAGCACCCGGATCTCGCCGAGCCCGAGCGCGGCGGCGATCGCGCGGTGCATGTGCTCCGCCGGATGGTCGGTGACCTTCAGCTCCTTCTCCCCCGCCCCCGGCTCGATGGTGTACGAGCGCAGCATGCCGAGCCCGGCGTACTGGGTGAAGGTGTCGACGTCGACCATCGTCATCACCGTGTCGAGGTGCATGAAGGCGCGCCGCTTGGGCATGTCGAGCGCGACGATCGTGCGGGCGGAGCCCGCCGCGAACAGTTTGTGCGCGAGCATCTCCACGGCCTGCGGGGTGGTGCGCTCGCTCATGCCGACGAGGACCGCACCGTTGCCGATCACCAGGACGTCGCCGCCCTCGATGGTGGAGGGATGGTCGGCCTGCCCCTGGGACCAGACGTGGAAGCGCTCCTCGCGAAACAGCGGGTGGTGCCGGTAGATGGCCTCGAAGTGCACGGTCTCGCGCTGCCGGGCGGGCAGCCGCATGGCGTTGATGGCGACCCCGTCGTAGATCCAGGCGGAGGTGTCGCGGGTGAAGAGGTGGTTGGGGAGCGGGGCGAGGAGGAAGTCGTCCAGGTCCATCACGTGGAAGCGGACGGAGGTCGGTTCCGCGTGCGCCGCCAGGAACTCCCGTTTGGTCATGCCGCCGACCAGCGCCTCGGCCAGCTCCCGCGCGGGCAGGTTCTCGAACGCGGCGCGCAGATGGGCGGTGGCGAGGGGGCCGTACTCCCGCTCGTCGAAGACGCGGTCCAGGACCAGGGCGCGGGCCTCGGGCAGCTCCAGGGTCTCGACCAGCAGATCGCCGAAGAGGTGGACGGCGACGCCCCGGTCGCGCAGTACGTCGGCGAACCCGTCGTGTTCGGCGCGGGCCCGGCGCACCCAGAGGACGTCGTCGAAGAGGAGGGCGTCCTTGTTGCTGGGGGTGAGCCTTTTGAGCTCGAGATCGGGCCGGTGCAGGATGACGCGGCGCAGCCGCCCGGCCTCGGAGTCGACATGGAATCCCATGGAACCATCCTGACCACCGGGGACCGGATTCACCCGCCCGTGGACCATTTCGACGCGCTCTCGTCGCGGTTTCCGTTCGCCCGCTCGGTCCCCCGGCGGCATCCCGGCCGGTTTCCCCCTCCTGACGACAGCCGGCTCCGCCCCTTGTCGTCCGGACGACGAAAAGAGCGGGGAGCGGCCGAGGCCGGCGGGGGACGGTTCGGCGGGCGCCGACCCGTCCGGCGGATAGCGTCCACGGGACCCGCACCGACGACGCCGGAGGCCCGCCCCATGCCGGAGACAGCCCTGAAGCAGCGACTCGCCGAACGATTCCGCGAGGTCAACGGCGACCACCCGATGACCCCGGCCGACGACGCCTACGTCAGCGCGCAGTTCGTCGTCCTGGAGGAACTGTGCACGGCCCTCGGTCGCGACGCGGACGCGGTCCGCCGGCTGATGCTGGAGCGGCGTCTGCCCCTCCCCGGCTATCTGCGCTCCGACGGCGCCGAGATGGTCCCGGCCGACCTGTTCGCCCTCGCCGGGGAGGCGGGCGGCGTGGACCGGCTGGAGACCTGGTTCGTGGCCCACTGGTCCGACCCGGCGACCGGAAAGGAGGAGTGGGACGCCTACCTCAGCGGCCAGTACGTCTGCCTGCGCTCGGTGACCCCGGCCACGATCCGGCGCAAGGGCCGGCTGACCACCGCGATCGGCGAGGCGATGGACGAACCGGACCCCGGCTCACCGCAGTGGCTGCGCCGGCTGCACGACATGATCGACGAACTGGACGCCCTGGAGCCGGAGTTCACGGCGTACGACCGGCTCCGCTTCGACGGACCCGTGTCCAGGGACACCTGCGTCGCCGGACCGCGGGCCCGCTTCCCACGGGCGTGACGGTCCGGGCGGCGCCGCGCGGCGACTCCGTACACGCCCTACAGCCGGGGGTCCACCGGTTCCGACTCCAGGGCCAGCACCCCGAAGACCGCCTCGTGGACCCGCCACAGCGGCTCGCCGTCCGCCAGCCGGTCCAGGGCCTCCAGGCCGAGGGCGTACTCGCGCAGGGCGAGGGAGCGCTTGTGGTTCAGGAAGCGCTTCCGCAGCCGGGCGAGGTTGTCCGGACGGGTGTACTCGGGGCCGTAGATGATGCGGAGGTACTCGCGGCCCCGGCACTTGATGCCGGGCTGGACCAGGCGGCCGTCCGGGCGGTGGGCCAGGGCGGTGAGGGGCTTGACGACCATGCCCTCGCCGCCGCGGCCGGTCATCTCCAGCCACCAGGCGACGCCCGCGGCGACCGACTCGGGGTCGGCCGGGTCGACGTAGAGGCGGCGGGTGGTGGCCAGCAGACCGCTGGGGTCGTTCTCCACCAGCCGGTCCAGCAGGCCCAGTTGCTCGTCGTGCGGGAGCGCGGCGAGGCTGCGTCCCTCGGTGGCGAGGATCTGGAAGGGGGCCAGGCGGACGCCGGACAGGCCGTCGGTGGTCCAGCAGTAGCGGCGGTAGGCGGCCGTGAACGCGGCCGCGTCGGCGGCACGTTCGCGCTGCCGGCCGAGGAGCCCGCCCACGTCGGCGCCCCGCGCCGCCGCCGCCTCCAGCGCGGCCAGCGCGCCCGGGAACACCGCGCCGGACGCGGCGCCGACGGCCGCGTACTGGCTGCGCAGCAGTCCGGATGCCTTCAGCGACCACGGCATCAGCTCGGCGTCCAGCAGCAGCCAGTCCGTGTCCAGTTCGGACCAGAGCCCGGCGTCGGTGACGGCCGCGCGCAGCCGGGTGAGGATCTCCTCCGTCATCTCCTCGTCGTCGAGGAAGGGGCGCCCGGTGCGGGTGTACAGCGCGCCCGTGGGGCCCCGCACGCCGAACCGCTTCGTCGCCGCCGCCGCGTCCCGGCACACCAGGACCACGGCCCGCGAGCCCATGTGCTTCTCCTCGCACACCACCCGCGCGACCCCGTCCGCCGCGTACTGCGCGAACGCCTCCCGCGGGTGCTCCAGGTAGCCGTCCACCTCGGAGGTGGCCGTCGGCGCCATGGTCGGCGGCAGGTACGGCAGCAGGCGCGGGTCGATCGCGAAGCGGCTCATGACCTCCAGGGCCGCCGCCGCGTTCTCCTCGCGGACCGCCACCATGCCGGCGTGCCGGGTCTCCACGGCCCGGCGTCCGGACACGTCCGCGAGGTCCAGCGGACGGCCGTCCTGCCCGCCGGGCGCCTCGGTGCGCAGCGGGCGCGTCGGCTCGTACCAGACGCGCTCGGCCGGTACGTCGACCAGTTCCCGCTCCGGCCAGCGCAGCGCGGTCAGCCTGCCGCCGAAGACGGCGCCGGTGTCCAGACAGATCGTGTTGTTGAGCCAGGAGGCCTGCGGCACCGGGGTGTGGCCGTAGACGACCGCCGCCCGGCCCCGGTAGTCCTCGGCCCACGGGTAGCGCACGGGCAGCCCGAACTCGTCGGTCTCGCCGGTGGTCTCGCCGTACAGGGCGTGCGAGCGCACCCGCCCCGAGGTGCGGCCGTGGTACTTCTCGGGCAGTCCGGCGTGGCAGACGACCAGCTTGCCGCCGTCGAGGACGTAGTGGCTGACCAGTCCGTCGATGAACTTCCGCACCCGCGCCCGGAACTCCTCGCTCTCGCCGTCCATCTGGGCGATGGTCTCGGCGAGGCCGTGGGTGTGCTGGACCTTGCGGCCCTTGAGGTGGCGGCCGTACTTGTTCTCGTGGTTGCCCGGCACGCACAGCGCGTGGCCCGCCTCCACCATCGACATCACGCGGCGCAGCACTCCCGGGGAGTCCGGGCCGCGGTCGACCAGGTCGCCGACGAAGACGGCGGTACGGCCCTCCGGGTGGACGCCGTCGGTGTAGCCCAACTTGCCGAGCAGCGCCTCCAGTTCGGCGGAGCAGCCGTGGA
The DNA here is from genome assembly GCF_040706415.1 of Streptomyces sp. NPDC048106. NCBI lineage: Bacteria > Bacillati > Actinomycetota > Actinomycetes > Kitasatosporales > Streptomycetaceae > Streptomyces > Streptomyces sp. NPDC048106. The sequence continues at coordinate 70,579 of NZ_JBEZND010000012.1, forward strand.
TGTCGCCGATGATGTCGAAGGGGCCGGTGAGGTGGGTCAGGTCGTTGAAGCGCTTCTCGGTGACGACGGTGGCGCCTTCGGCCTCCGCCACCCCGCGCAGGACGTGCACCTTGCGGAAGCCCTCGCGCTCCAGGTGCCGCAGCGAGCGGCGCAGTTCGCGGATGTGCCGCTGGATGACCCGGCGCGGCATGTCGGCGCGGTCGCCGCGGGCCGCGTTGCGCTCGGCGCAGACCTCCTCCGGTATGTCGAGGACGATGGCGATGGGCAGCACGTCGTGCCGCCTGGCCAGTTCGATCAGCTGGCGGCGGCTGTCCTGCTGCACGCTGGTGGCGTCCACCACGGTGCGGCGCCCGGCGGCGAGCCGCTTGCCGGCGATGTAGTGCAGGACGTCGAAGGCGTCGCGGGAGGCGCTCTGGTCGTTCTCGTCGTCGGAGACCAGGCCCCGGCAGAAGTCGGAGGAGATCACCTCGGTGGGCTTGAAGTGCCGGCGGGCGAAGGTGGACTTGCCGGAGCCGGAGGCGCCGACGAGGACCACGAGGGAGAGGTCGGTGACGGGGAGGACCCGTCCGTCGCGTGTCTCGGTCATGCCGCCTTCGCCTCCTTCTCGGTCTTGAGGGTGAACAGGGCAAGCTGGGTGGGCGGTCCCACCTCGGGGTCGTCGGGGCCGACGGGCTCGAAGGCGACGTCGTAGCCGTGCCGTTCGGCCACCTGGGCCGCCCAGGCGCGGAACTCCGCACGGGTCCACTCGAAGCGGTGGTCGCCGTGCCGGACGTGCCCCGCGGGCAGGGTGTCCCAGCGGACGTTGTACTCGACGTTCGGGGTGGTCACGACGACCGTGCCGGGGCGGGCGTGCCCGAACACGGCGTACTCCAGGGCGGGCAGCCGCGGCAGGTCGAGGTGTTCGACGACCTCGCTGAGCACGGCGGCGTCGTAGCCCTTGAGCCGCTTGTCGGTGTAGGCGAGCGAGCCCTGCGTCAGCCGGACGCGGGACGCCTGCCGCTCGCCCATGCGGTCGAGCCGCAGCCGCCGGGAGGCGATGGTGAGCGCCCGCACGGACACGTCGACCCCGACGATCTCGGTGAACCGGGCGTCCTTCAGCAGCTCCTGCACCAACTGCCCCTCGCCGCACCCGAGATCGAGCACCCGGGCGGCGCCGCGGGTGCGCAGCGCGGTGACGATCGCCGCCCGGCGCAGCACCGCGAGCGGGGTCGGCTTCTCCTCTTCCTCGGTCTCCTCGCCGACCGCGTTGTCGATCTCCTCGACCTCGCTGTCGTCGCTCTCGGCGAGCCGCACCAGCTCCAGCGCCTCGCGCGCCCGCCGGGTCAGCGACCAGCGGCGGGAGAGGTAGCGGCTGGTGATGAGCTGCTGCTCCGGGTGGCCGGGCAGCCAGCCCTCGCCGGCCCGCAGCAGCTTGTCGACCTCCTCGGCGGTGACCCAGTAGTGCTTGGCGTCGTCGAGGACCGGCAGCAGGACGTAGAGGTGGCGCAGCGCCTCGGCGAGCGTCACCGCCGCGGACTCAAGGACGAGACGGACGTACCGCGAGTCGCCCCACTGCGGGAACTCGGTGTCCAGCGGCACCGGTTCGGCGGCCACCGTCCAGCCCAGCGGCTCGAACAGGCGGCGCACGAGGGCGGCGCCGCCGCGGGCGGGCAGGGACGGGACCTCGACGCGCAGCGGCAGCGGGGCGGCGGCCCGCTCGGGGCGGGCGGCGCACACGCCGCGCATGGCGCTGGAGAAGACGCCGCCGAGGGCGACGGCGAGCAGGGAGGAGGCGGCGTAGGGCCGGTCGTTGACGTACTGCGCGAGCGCCGCGTCGGGGGCGCCGCCGCGGCCCTTGCCCCTGCCGCGCCGCGCCAGCGCCTCGGGATCGGTCTCCAGCAGCAGGGCGGCCGTGCAGCGCGCGTCGTCCGCCTCGGGGTAGAAGACGTGCGCGGTGCCGTAGGACGTGGAGAAGCGCTGCGCCTTGCCCGGGTGCTTGTGCAGCAGGTACCCGAGGTCGGTGGCCGGGTGGGCGGCGTCGCCGCTGAGAGAGATCGTCAGGAACACGTGTCCGAGTCTGGCCGTCCGGGGACACCGCTGACCACCGGTTTTCGAGCCGCTCGGCGACTTTCTGCGCGGTTGCGTCCGCAACGGCAGGCATGATGGACGTATGGATCTTCGAGTCTTCACCGAACCCCAGCAGGGCGCGACCTACGACACGCTTCTGCGTGTCGCCAAGACCGCCGAGGAGCTGGGCTACGACGCCTTCTTCCGCTCGGACCACTACCTTCACATGGGCAGCGTGGACGGCCTGCCGGGCCCCACCGACGCCTGGATCACCCTGGCCGGCATCGCCCGGGAGACCAGCCGGATCCGGCTCGGCACCCTGATGACCGCGGGCACCTTCCGGCTCCCCGGCGTCCTGGCCATCCAGGTGGCGCAGGTCGACCAGATGTCCGGCGGGCGGGTGGAGCTGGGCCTCGGCTCGGGCTGGTACGCGGAGGAGCACAAGGCGTACGGCATCCCCTTCCCGAAGGAGAAGTTCGGGCGCCTCGAAGAGCAACTGGCCATCGTCACGGGCCTGTGGGAGACGCCGGTCGGCGAGCGGTTCAGCTACGACGGCACCTTCTACCAGTTGCAGGACTCCCCGGCGCTGCCCAAGCCGGCGCAGGACAGGATGCCGCTCCTCATCGGCGGCCACGGTGCCAAGCGGACGCCGGCGCTGGCGGCGCGGTACGCCTCCGAGTTCAACATCCCCTTCGCCTCCGTCGAGGACAGCGAGCGCCAGTTCGGCCGGGTGCGGGCCGCGGCCGAGGAGCGCGGGCGCAAGGGTGACGACCTCGTGTACTCCAACGCGCTGGTCGTCTGTGTGGGCAGGGACGACGCCGAGGTCAAGCGGCGGGCGTCCGCCATCGGCCGCGAGGTGGACGAGCTGAAGGCCAACGGTCTCGCGGGCTCCCCGGCGGAGGTCGTGGAGCGGCTGGGACGCTACGCCGCGGTGGGGTCGCAGCGGGTCTATCTCCAGCTGCTGGACCTGGACGACCTGGACCAGCTGGAGCTGATCGCGTCCGAGGTCATGCCGCAGCTCGCCTGAGCCGGCCGACGGCACGCGTCGTGGTCACCGGCACCGCCGACTCCGGGCGGTGCCGCGCGGCGGCGCGGGAGGCCGGTCCGGGGGCTACGCGCATGGCGCGCCCCCGAAGGGGCTTCTCCGGCTGTCGTTCTCCGACAACACCACCTCTTCCCGCGCCGCCAGCTTGCGCAGCATCTCGCGGACGCGGTCGCGGGACTCGTCCGCCGCGTCGATGGCCTCCATGCACTGCCAGTACGTCGTCTCGTCGGCGGCGGCGCTGGCCAGGCCGACCAGGGCCATGCCGACCTCGGCGAGCAGCCCGCCGAGGCAGAGCAGGGTCTCGCGGGCATCGTCCAGCCGGGTGAGCTGGGCGGCGCGCAGACCGCCGGGGTCCAGTTCGGGTGGATCGAGGACCCCGCAGCCCCGGCCCGCCAGTTCGGTCAGCCCGAGGGCCTCGCCGCGCAGCTCCGGCGGTCCGGAGACCGCGAGCCGGCTGCCGATCGCCTGGGCGAGTGCCTGTGCCTGCCACACCTCCGCCATCAACTCACGTGTGTCCGCGCCGCCGGCCAGGGCTCGCCTGCCGGTGAGGATGAGTCGTACCGCGTCCATCCGTCGCCCCCGTCCCTCCACGCACTCGCTCGTACGTTCACTGGCTCTCTTGTCCACTACCCAGAGTGAGGGTCGTTAGTGCGAAAAGCCAGAGGAAGCCCGAAATCGGTGGACAACAATTCGGATTCGGTAGCCGAATTGACTCCGGAGAGTAATAACGGAACCAGGTGGTCCGCCTGTTGCGGGACTCACCCCGCGTCCGTCCCCTCCCCGGGCCGCGGGAAGCGTCGTTCGTTGCGGTCGATCTTCTCGGCCAGCGCGGTGAGCGGGTCGACGCCCAGGACCTCGCAGAACTGGAGGAGGTAGGCGAGCACGTCGGCGACCTCGTCGCGGACCCGGTGCGCGGTGGCGGGGTCGTCCATCACCTGGGCCGACTCCCGCGGGGTCAGCCACTGGAAGATCTCGACCAGTTCGGCGGCCTCCACGCTCAGCGCGGAGGCGAGGTTCTTGGGGGTGTGGTAAGGCCCCCAGTTCCGTGCGGCGGCGAACTCGGCGAGTCTGCGCTGGAGTCGGGGGAGGTCGGGGTGTTCCGTCACGGGTTCAGGTGTACCACTGTGACGCCGTCGGTCCCGGCGCACCAGGAGGCGTCGTTCACCGCCGCGACACAGCGGACGTGTCCGCGCTCGGCCATCGCGACCGCGAGACGCAGCAGGGCGCGGCGCTGGCGCGGGTCGAGGCAGCGGTCGAAGCCGTCGGCGAGGACGGTGAGGGAGCGCAGGGCGTCGGGGACCTCGCCCGGCGGGTCCATGTCCAGCACACCGGGTCCGGTCAGCAGCACCAACGTGAGGGCGAGGTAACGGAGTTCGCCCTCGCCGAGGCGGGCGAGCTCGGTGCGGTGGCCGCCGCCGCGGTCGAAGAGGGCACGCACCGTGCCGTCCGGGAGCGGCTCGGCGAGCAGGTCGGACACCGCTCCCGCGCAGCCCGCGCGCAGCGCCTCGACCAGCCGGCCGTGCCGGGAGGCGCACTCGGCGCGGGTGCGCCACAGCACGTCGGCGAGGTTGTCGCAGGCCGGCATCAGCCGTCCGGTGCCGGTGGGTACGGGGGTGCGCATGCAGTCGGGGCGGGGGTCGCAGGCGAAGACCGAGCGCAGCGCGACGACCATCTGCTCGGCCGCGGCCAGCACCCGGCGCTGCCCGGCCGTCTTGCCGGCCACGCGCAGCGGGAGCAGGGCGGTGCCGAGGTGGTCGTCGGGAAGGGGCGCGCGGGTCACCGGCGCGGTGCCGGCGGTGTACCAGGCGGCCTGTACGGTGCGGCGCCCCGGGTCGCGCAGGGCGGTCGTCAGCAGCACGACGTCGCCCGCGGTCAGCCGCTCGCCCACGATCCGCAGCCGCGGTTCGGCCTGTACGGCGACGTCGAGCCGGACCGGACCCGCGGCGCCGTCGGCCGTGCAGCCGATCCGGAAACCCCGCCGCCCCTCGCCGTCGGGCCGGGCCCGCTCGGGCACACAGGCCACCGGATCCGGGAACGCCTCCAGGAGCGGCGCGCCGCCGCCGAGCCGGGCCAGCGCCTCGTACGCCGCCAGCGCCGTCGTCTTCCCCGACCCGCTGGGCCCCGCGAACAGAGTGACCGCCCCCAGCGGGAACCCGGCCCCGCGGTGCCCGGCGAACGCCGACAGCCTCAGTTCGGTGATCCGGGGCCGCACGTCGAGGAGCCCCGGCGCGGCGGTCCCGCCGGGGGCGTCGACCACCGGCGGATCGGCGGACGCGAAAGACATGGCCATGCCCGGAACGTAGGGCTCCGCCGAGGGGGTGAACCGTTTACCCGGCGGAGATTCCCACGATCGGGGACGTTCGCGGCAACAGCGGGGAACGCCCCTCACCCGACGGGGCGATGGGCGAGCCCCCGGCTCACCCCGTCCCCTCCATCAGCCCGCTGACCTCCGTGCCCGGCGGCGTCAGCAGGAAGACGTTCCGGTCGACCCGGTGCATGCCGCTGCCCAGACCGAAGACCACGCCCGTGCTGAAGTCGAGGACGCGCTTGGCGACATCGCCCTCCGCGCCGGAGAGGTCGAGGAGGACCGGAGTCCCCGTCATGACCGTCTCGGCGACCTCGCGGGCGTCGGAGAAGACGTTGACGCGGAGGACCACGAAGCGGCGCCGGGTCTCGGTCTCGGCGTCCGGGAGGGACCGGTGGCCGACCGCGGAGGGCCAGGCGTCGCGGCCCCGTAGCGGCACGACCTGGGCGAGCCCTTCCCACTGTTCATCGGTGACGTCGTAACGGCTCACCGGCTCCCCCCGACCTGACTCGCGTTCCATGCGTGCACCAGTCAATTCTTACGCCAAGTCACCCGTTCGGCCCAACAACGACACACAACCACACGGAAGCGATCGGTCCGGTGACGTCAACCCCGCCCCACCTTGGGTCAGATGTGCGAATATGCCCGTTTCTTACCGCCCTCATACCGGACTCTTCACCGCGCGTCGCGCACCGGTCACGCACCGCCGCTAGCGTCCGGTCCCGTGCACTTGGCAGAAACGCAAGCGGTGACGCCCGGCCGGGGGACTCAGTCGGCGGGGTCCGCCGTACCGGGACCGCGCGCGGGGGCGTCCGAGGGCCCCGCGCAGTGGCACCGCGTGCTCACGCTCCTGGCCGACGTGAGCCTCTTCATCGGCACCCGTTCGATCTGGACGCAGGCCGCCACGCACCGTCTGGTCCTCGCCGGGGTCATCTCCCTCTGCTACGCGGCGATCCTGGTGACCGGCGTCCTCGCGCTGACGGTCCGCCGGACCCGCTCGCTGGCCCGCCTCGACCTGGTGGTGCTGGCGACCGCGGTCACCCTCGCCCTGTGCGCGTGGGCGCTGAACCACCACGGCGGCGACGAGGCCCTCCTCACCACCCAGGCCGCCAGGGAACTGGCCCACGGCAACAACGTGTACGACCACCCCTGGCCGTGGCTGTTCCAGCAGAAGGGCGTCGCCGTGACCGCGACGACGACCGGCGGATACGACTACACGTACGGCTATCCCCCGCTCGCGGCGCTGCTCACCGTCCCGTTCCTGTGGCTGGGCCACGGCGGCGCCCCGGCGACGGCCGCGGGCACCCTCGCACTGATCGCGGGCGCGATCGCGCTGTGGCGGCTGCTCCCCGCGCAGTGGCGCTCGGCTGCCACCATGGTCTTCCTGGGCTTCGGCCTGCTGCCGAACTACGCCCGCCAGGGCTACCCGGCGATCGTCGCCCTCGCCCTGCTGGTCCCGGTGGTGGTCCGCTGGCCCCGCCTCGGCGCGCGCGGCCGGCTGGGGGCCGCCGGAGTGGCCCGTGCCGCCTGCCTCGGCGCGGCCTGCGCCGCCCAGCAACTCCCCTGGTTCGTCGCGCCGTTCCTGCTCGCCGGGATCCACGCGGTGCGCCGCGGCGAACTGGGCGGGCGCGCGGCCGCGCACGTGGTGCTGCGGATCACCGGCATCGCCGTACTGACCTTCCTGCTGATCAACGCCTATCTGATCGTGACCGAGCCCGGTCCGTGGCTGCGCGGCATCGTGCTGCCGCTGACCCAGGGCGCCATCCTGCACGGCCAGGGTCTCGTCGGCGTCTCGCTGTACTTCACCCACGGCAGCGACCGGCTCGACTGGTACGGGCGCGCGAGCATGCTGCTGGCCGCGGGCCTGTTCGCCCTGTTCGTGCTGTTCGTGCGCCGCCTCGGCCCCGCCGCGACCGTGCTGCCGTGGTGCGCGTTCTTCCTGGCGACGCGCTCGCAGGACGGCTACTACCTGATGATGACCCCGCTGTGGCTCGCGGCGGCGGTCACCGCGCCGCTGCCGGAGTTCGCGCACGCGTGGCAGCCCCGGCCCCGCCTCCCGGCCGGTCCGCGGCGCGGGACCGCCCGGCTCGCGACGGTAGCGGTGCTGCTCGCGCCCGCGCTGGTGAGCGCGGTCCTCGCGGCCACCGGCAGGCCCCCGCTGCGGATGGACGTCGCGGCGGTACGGCCCCTGTCCCCCGGCACGATCTCCGGGGTGACCCTGAGGGTCGCCAACACCGGCGCCGCCCCGCTCACCCCGCACTACATGCTCACCAGCGGCCAGGGCATGTCCCGCTACTGGTTCCTCACCCACGGCCCGGCCACCATCCCCGCGCACACCACGGCGACCGTGGAACTCCGGGCCCCCTCCGGCGCGTTCACGCTCCCGGGGCGGAGGAGCCCCCGGCTGCGGCTGCGCGCCTTCACCGGCGGCCCCCAGACGCTCTCCACCCGGGACGTACGGCGATCCGAGCTGCGCGTCAGGGGCTGAGCGCCCCGCCCGCCCCTGCGGCCCGGCCGTCATCGGGGCCGGGCCGCACCGCCGTACCCGGAAAATCACCCGGGGAAGCGGCGCGGGTCACAGCCGCAAGGGGAGAAAACTCACAAGCGTTTGCTCTGCACTCGGCTGAGCCCACTGGCCTAGCATCCGAGCCATGACGGTCCTGCCTGACGACGGGCTCCCACTGGCCGCCGAGTTCCCTGACGCGACACACGAGCAGTGGCAACGCCTGGTCGAGGGTGTGCTGCGCAAGTCGGGCAAGGAAGTCTCGGGCACGGCAGCTGAGGACGCTCTGTCCACGACGCTGGAGGACGGGCTGCGCACCCGTCCCCTGTACACCCCGCGCGACACCGCACCCGACCCCGGCCTGCCGGGCTTCGCCCCCTACGTGCGGGGCGCGCGCCCCGAGGGCGGGGTCACGGGCGGCTGGGACGTACGCCAGCGGCACACGACGCTCGCCGACGGCGCCGTACTCGCCGATCTGGAGAACGGCGGCACCTCGCTGTGGCTGGCGCTGGGCGAGGGCGGCATCCCGGTCGCCGAGCTGGGCCGGGCCCTGGAGGGCGTCTACCTGGACCTCGCGCCGGTCGTCCTGGACGCCGGACGGGACACCCCGGGGGCCGCCGAGGCGCTGCTGCGGATCGCCGCGGAGCAGGGCGTCGACGCCAAGGCCGTGCGCGGCAACCTGGGCGGCGACCCGCTCGGGTACGAGGCCCGCACCGGCACCGCGCAGGACTTCGCGCCGTACGCCGAGCTGGCCGCGCGCTGCGCCGGGTCCCACCCGGGCCTGCGCGCGCTGACCGTGGACGCGCTGCCGTACCACGAGGCCGGCGGCTCGGCCGCGCAGGAGCTGGGCGCCTCGCTCGCCACCGGCGTGGCCTATCTGCGCGCGCTGACCGAGGCGGGGCTCTCCGTCGAACAGGCCGCCGAACAGCTTGAGTTCCGCTACGCGGCCACCGCCGACCAGTTCCTGACCATCGCCAAGCTGCGCGCGGCGCACCGGCTGTGGGCGCGGGTCGCGGAGGTCAGCGGCGCGCCCGGGGCCCAGACGCAGCACGCGGTGACGTCGCCGGTGATGATGTCCCGCCGCGACCCGTGGGTGAACATGCTGCGCACCACGGTCGCGACGCTCGCCGCCGGGGTGGGCGGCGCCGACTCCGTGACGGTGCTGCCGTTCGACCACGCGCTCGGCCTGCCGGACGCGTTCGCCCGGCGCATCGCCCGCAACACCTCCACCATCCTGATCGAGGAGTCCTACCTCGCGCGCGTCATCGACCCGGCGGGCGGCTCCTGGTACGTGGAGCGGCTGACCGACGAACTCGCCCAGGCCGCCTGGGAGTTCTTCCGGACCATCGAGCGCGACGGCGGCCAGGCGGCCGTGCTGCGCTCCGGACGGCTGCGCACCGACCTCGCGACGACCTGGGCGGAGCGCTCCAAGAAGCTCGCCAAGCGGCGCGAACCCATCACCGGCGTCAGCGAGTTCCCGCTGCTGGACGAGAAGCCGGTGACGCGCGAGGCCGCGCCCGAGCCGCCGTCCGGCGGGCTGCCCCGGGTGCGCCGGGACGAGGCATTCGAGGAGCTGCGGGCCCGCTCCGACGCCCATCTCGCGGCGACCGGCGCCCGCCCGCGGATCTTCCTCGCCACGCTCGGCTCGGCCGCCGAGTACACCGCGCGGGCGTCCTTCGCCGCCAACCTGTTCCAGGCCGGCGGCATCGAGCCGGTGACCGGCGGAACCTTCGAGGACAGCGGCGCCACCGAGGCCGTGCTGTGCTCCAGCGACGCGACGTACGCCGAACAGGCCGCGCGGGCCGCCGAGTCGCTGCGCGCGGCCGGTGCCCGGCAGGTGCTCCTGGCGGGCCGGGGCGAGTACGCCGGCGTCGACTCGTACGTCTTCGCGGGCTGCGACGCCGTCGATGTGCTGTCCGCGACTCTCGACCGCATGGGAGTGTCCTGATGGGAATCCCCGACTTCTCCGGCATCGAGCTGGGGACCCCGGTGGCCGGCGGCAGCGCCGAGGAGTGGCAGGCGGCCGTCAAGCGGGCCACCGGCGGCACCGAGCCGCTGTGGGAGACCCCGGAGGGCATCGGGGTCAAGCCGCTGTACACCGGGCGTGACCTGGAGGGCCTGGACTTCCTGGGCACCTACCCGGGCATGGCGCCGTACCTGCGCGGCCCCTACCCGACGATGTACGTCAACCAGCCCTGGACGATCCGCCAGTACGCGGGCTTCTCCACCGCCGAGGAGTCCAACGCCTTCTACCGGCGCAACCTGGCGGCGGGCCAGAAGGGCCTGTCGGTCGCCTTCGACCTGCCCACGCACCGCGGTTACGACAGCGACCACCCGCGGGTGACGGGCGACGTCGGCATGGCGGGCGTGGCGATCGACTCCATCTACGACATGCGCCAGCTGTTCGACGGGATCCCCCTCGACCGGATGACGGTGTCGATGACGATGAACGGCGCCGTGCTGCCGGTGCTGGCGCTGTACATCGTGGCGGCGGAGGAGCAGGGCGTACCGCCCGAGAAGCTGGCCGGGACCATCCAGAACGACATCCTCAAGGAGTTCATGGTCCGCAACACCTACATCTATCCGCCGAAGCCGTCGATGCGGATCATCTCCGACATCTTCGCGTACACCTCGCAGCGGATGCCGCGCTACAACTCCATCTCGATCTCCGGCTATCACATCCAGGAGGCCGGTGCGACGGCCGACCTGGAGCTGGCCTACACGCTCGCCGACGGCGTGGAGTACATCCGCGCGGGGCGCGAAGCCGGCCTGGACGTGGACGCGTTCGCGCCGCGCCTGTCGTTCTTCTGGGCAATCGGCATGAACTTCTTCATGGAGGTCGCGAAGCTCAGGGCGGCCCGGCTGCTGTGGGCCAAGCTGGTCGCGCAGTTCGAGCCGCAGAACGCCAAGTCCCTTTCGCTGCGCACCCATTCGCAGACGTCGGGCTGGTCGCTGACCGCGCAGGACGTGTTCAACAACGTCACGCGCACCTGTGTGGAGGCGATGGCCGCGACCCAGGGGCACACCCAGTCGCTGCACACCAACGCCCTGGACGAGGCGCTCGCGCTGCCCACCGACTTCTCGGCGCGCATCGCCCGCAACACCCAGTTGCTCATCCAACAGGAGTCGGGCACCACCCGGGTCATCGACCCGTGGGGCGGCAGCGCCTATGTGGAGCGGCTGACGTACGACCTCGCACGCCGGGCCTGGGCGCACATCCAGGAGGTGGAGCAGGCGGGCGGCATGGCGCAGGCCATCGACGCCGGCATCCCCAAGCTGCGCGTGGAGGAGGCGGCGGCCCGCATCCAGGCCCGCATCGACTCCGGGCGCCAGCCGGTGATCGGCGTCAACAAGTACCGCGTCGACAGCGACGAGCAGATCGACGTGCTCAAGGTCGACAACTCCTCGGTGCGCGCCCAGCAGATCGAGAAGCTGCGCCGGCTGCGGGCGGAGCGCGACGAGCAGGCCTGCCGGGACGCCCTGGACGCGCTCACCCGGGCCGCCGAGGGCACCGAGAACCTGCTGGAGCTGGCCGTGCGCGCGGCCCGCGCCAAGGCGACCGTCGGCGAGATCTCCGACGCCCTGGAGAAGGTGTACGGCCGGCACGCCGGCCAGATCCGTACGATCTCCGGCGTGTACCGCAACGAAGCAGGCGAGTCCCCGTCCGTGGACCGCACCCGTGCCCTGGTGGACGCCTTCGAGGAGGCCGAGGGGCGCCGGCCGCGCATCCTGGTCGCCAAGATGGGCCAGGACGGCCACGACCGCGGCCAGAAGGTGATCGCGACCGCGTTCGCCGACCTCGGCTTCGACGTCGACGTCGGCCCGCTGTTCCAGACGCCGGACGAGGTCGCCCGGCAGGCGGTCGAGGCGGACGTGCACGTGGTCGGCGTGTCCTCGCTGGCCGCCGGTCACCTCACGCTCGTCCCGGCGCTGCGCGAGAAGCTGGCGGAGGAGGGCCGCGAGGACATCATGATCGTGGTCGGCGGGGTCATCCCGCCGCAGGACGTGCCCACGCTCCTGGAGATGGGCGCCACGGCCGTGTTCCCGCCCGGGACGGTGATCCCGGACGCGGCGTACGACCTGGTCCAGCGTCTTTCGGCCGACCTCGGCCACGAGCTGTAGGGCCGCGATGGCCCCGATCGACCTCGACACGTACGTGAAGGGTGTCCTCGACGGGAAGCGGGCCCTGGTGGCCCGCGCCATCACGCTCGTCGAGTCCACCCGGCCCCAGCACCGGGTGCTGGCCCAGGAGTTGCTGACCCGGCTGCTGCCGCACAGCGGCCGGGCCCGGCGGATCGGCATCAGCGGGGTGCCGGGGGTCGGCAAGTCGACGTTCATCGACGCGTTCGGCACCATGCTGACCTCGCTGGGCCACCGGGTCGCCGTCCTCGCCGTCGACCCCTCCTCGACCCGCACCGGCGGTTCCATCCTCGGCGACAAGACGCGGATGGAACGGCTGTCGGTCGACCCGGCGGCCTTCGTGCGCCCCTCCCCCAGCGCGGGCACGCTGGGCGGGGTCGCGAAGGCCACCCGGGAGTCGATGGTGGTGATGGAGGCGGCGGGCTACGACGTGATCCTCGTGGAGACCGTCGGCGTCGGGCAGTCGGAGACCGCGGTCGCCGACATGGTCGACACCTTCCTGCTGCTCACCCTGGCCCGCACCGGCGACCAGTTGCAGGGCATCAAGAAGGGCGTCCTGGAGCTGGCCGACGTGATCGCCGTCAACAAGGCGGACGGTCCGCACGAGCGGGACGCGCGGGCCGCGGCCCGGGAACTGGCGGGCGCGCTGCGGCTGATGCACGGCAAGGACGCGTTCTGGACCCCGCCGGTGCTGCACTGCAGCGCGCGCGAGTCCACGGGCCTGGGCACCGTGTGGGAGCGGCTGGAGCAGCACCGGACGCTGCTGGACTCCACCGGGCGGCTCACCGCCAAGCGGCGGGACCAGCAGGTCGACTGGACCTGGGCGATGGTCCGCGACGAACTCCTCGGCCGGCTGCACGCCGACCCGGCGGTGCGACAGGCGGCGCCGGAGCTGGAACGGCGGGTCAGGGAGGGGAAGCTGACGGCGACGCTGGCGGCGGAACGGATCCTGGCGGCGTTCGAGGGGGGCAGCGGCCGGTCCTGAACCCTCAGAGCCCGCCCCGTTCGCAGACCCGCCGCGCCACCTCCCGGAGCTTGACGTTGTTGTCCTGGGAGTAGCGGCGCAGCACGTCGAAGGCCTGGTCCTCGGTGAGGTCGCCGCTGCCCATGAGGATGCCCATGGCCTCGCCGATGACGTGCCGGGTCTCGACGGCCTGTTCCAGCTGGGAGTGGGTGCGGGCGCTGGAGAAGGCGACGGCGGCGTGCGAGGCGAGCAGCCAGCCGGCCGTCTCCCCGGCCTCGGTGAAGACGCCGGGGCTGCGGGAGTAGAGGTTCAGCGCGCCGAGGTCCTCGTCCTCGGTGTAGAGCAGGAAGCCCATCATGCTGCCGAGGCCCAGCTCGCGGGCCTCGCGCACGTAATCGGGCCAGCCCTCGTTGTCCTCGCGGAAGTCGGCGATCCGGAACACCCGGTCCTCGCTCACCCGGCGGGCGACGTCGTAGCAGGGGCCCTGCTGGAGGCGTTCCTGGAGCAGGTCGCTGTCGGTCACCACCTGGTCGGTCGGTGCGAGGGTGCGCACCCCTTTGGCGTGCAGGATGAGGATGCCGGCCGCGTCACATCCGGGGACGAGTTCGGTGGCGGAGCGGGTGATCCGCTCCAGGGTGTCGGTGACCGTGTCCTGCGCCAGCAGATCCCGCGCCAGCCCGGCCATCCGCTCGGCGAACGTGCGCCAGTCCATCGTTCTCCTCTCCGCCCCCGCCACCCGGCCACCTGCCCTGTTTCCACCATCGCATCCCTGTCCCCACCGGGCACACGGGACACACGAGCGCGCCGGACCCGGTCAGTCCTCCTGTTCCGGCAGCACCAACTGGAACGCCGCCCCGGTCAGCGCACGGTTCTCGGAGGCGAGCACCTCGATGTCGGCGGAGACGTCGTCCGTGGCGCAGGACTGGAGGAAGCGGCGTACCCGGTACAGGCCCCGGCCCCGGCCCTCGCCCCGGGTGGTCCAGGTGGGGCCGAAGATCCGCGCGGGCCTGGACCGGGCCTTCTCGGGCAGGCCGGGGCCGCTGTCGCGCAGCACGAGCAGCACCTCGGGGCTCTCGCGCTCCACCAGGATCTGGAGCAGCCCGTCCTGCCCGGCGAGGGCCTCGGCCGCGTTGTCCATCACCTCGTAGAGGACGGCGCGCAGCACGGGCTCGGGCACCGCCACCCGCAGCCCGGGCGGGCAGCGCACATCCAGGCGCGCGTGCGGGTGCGCCTCCTCGAACTCGGGTTGCAGCGAGGCGAGCAGCGCGGCCGGTTCCGCGTCCGGGCCGCCGGTCGCCTCGAAGTCCTCCTCGGCCAGACGGCGTCGGGCCTCCTCCGCCAACTCCTCGTAGGCATCCGGGGTTTCCCGCAGGCGGGCGTACAGCGGCACGGTCGCGTAGCGGTTGAGGTGCCAGGCCTTGGGGCCGTCGCCCCGCTCCTCCCGTTCCACGGCGAGTCTGCCGAGCAGCGCGGTGAGCTGCTGCTCGGCCTCGGCGCGCAGCGCCCGGACGACCCCGCTGAGGGGGATCCGCAGGCCGCCGCCGTCCGGCGCCGCGGTCAGCAGTCCCCGGCGCGCCAGGTCGTCGACGGCGGTCAGGATCCGCTCCCGGACCCAGGGCTCGGCGCCGCACGCCTCGGCCATGTCCGCCGCGTCCTCCCGGCCGAGGTGCCCGCCGACGGCGTCGCTCGCCGCCAGCGCCGCCCACCAGGCCGCCTCGGCGACGGGCGGTCCGCAGCGGGCCGTCAGCTCTTCCCGCAGCGCATGGGTCAGCTCCTCGTCCTGCTGCCAGCCGCCCTCGGCCGCCGCCCAGCGCCGGACGGGGTCCGCGCCGTCGACGGGGTCCTGCGCGTACCGCAGCATCACCAGCAGCAGATGCGGGTCCATGCCGGTGCAGTGCTCCATGGCCTGTACGGCCGCCGGGCCGCAGCCCAGCGAGAGCCGGCTGATCCAGCGCAGGGTGCGCCAGGCCACGTCGGCCTCGCCGCCCAGGATCCGGCCCAGCTCGGGACCGCTGTGCCCGGCCAGCGCCGAGACCGGCCACTGCGGGGCGAGGATGCCGAGCAGGGCCGCGGCCCGGTCCGGTACGTCGGTCAGGACGACCAGGCGCAGCAGGTCCCGCAGGGTCAGGACCGCGGTGGGCCGCCGGTCGGTGTAGCCGGACGGTTCTACCCGGGGGCCGACCGCCACGCAGGGCCGCTCGTCCTCGCCGGTGTCCGGCAGGCCGATGGCACCGGGGCCGCCGACGTACAGGTCGACGCGGCCGGTGGGGTGCAGCCGGGACAAGGCCGAACCGGTGAACAGGCCGTCGAGGAAGGCGAGATGGAAGGAACTGTTCTCGACCGGCGTGGCCGTCATCGGGCCGGGCGGCGCGCCGAGGAAGCGGCACAGCGCGCGGGCGAAGCCTACGGCCGCCTCGGCGGACAGGTCGAGCTCCAGCCTGCCGTACGCCTCCAGCAGCTCCCGTGCGCCGCGGTCGGCCGCCCGCCAGTCGACGAACGCCGGGGGCCGCAGCCGGCCGGGGTTGAGGTGGTAGTCGAGGAACTGGCGCGGGTCCCACTCCGGCTTCCATACCGGCGGCGCGGTCATCCCCTCGGGGATGGGGGCGCCGGGCGGCTCACGGTTCAACAAAGCGGCTGCGGCCACGAGTTCACCGGCGTCGAGCAGGGCCCGGATGCGCGCGACGGCCTGGTCCTCCGCGCCCGCGCGGGCCGGCGGAGGGAGCCGGGCGGCCAGCTCGCGGGCGGCGTCCGCGATGCGCCGTTCGAGGTCGTCCGCCAGCGCGTCCAGGCGTGCCATGACCCGGGGCCGCCCCGAGCGCGCCTGCTCCACCAGTTCCTCGGTCTCGGCGGGGTCGTCCCGCCAGGCCACTCCCGCGCCCTCGGCCCGCCTGCCGAGGGCGTCGAGCCGCTGCCGCACCAGCTCCGCGGCCTTCACCCGCAGGCTCTCCAGGCGCCGGGCCAGCCGCTCCGCGTCGTACGGGCGCAGGTCGCCGCACCCGGCGAGCAGATATTCGGCGGCGTCGAACTCGCCGCGCTCCAGCAGCTCCTCGCAGACGACGCGCACCGGGCGGCCGCCGAGCCGGGCGAGGACCGCGCGGGCCAGCTCGACGGCGTCCTCGGGGCCGTACGACGACTGCCGGCGCGCCAGCAGGGCCAGCACCTCGGGGTAGCGGAACCGGCCGGGCCAGGTTCCGAGCAGGTGCCGGGCGCCGTCCAGGTGGTTCCGTACCTGGCTGTCATGGCTCGGCGCGCTCATGCGTTCTCCTTCCCGGCCTTCGGCAGCGCGGACAGCGCCTCCAGCAGGGCCTTGGCCGGATGGCAGGCTGGTTCGCCCAACTCGTCCGCGTCCTTGACCAGTTGGTGCCACAGCCGGTCCAGGTGCAGGGCGAACCGCCGCTGGGCGGGGGTCAGCCGGGGCGCGGCCGGGCCCTGGCCGCCCTCCGCGGAGCGGGCGACGAGGGCCCTGGCCTCGGCGATGAACTCGGCGAGGCGGCGGGCGTAGGCGAAGTGGTTGCTCCACTCGATCTTGTGCAGGCCGAGGTCCGCGGACATCCGGTCGATCTGGTTGCGGATCTCGTGCTCCCCCTGCGGCAGCCGCTCGACCACCGGGGCCCAGCGCTCGGCCGGCCGGGGGTCGAGGGCCATCTCGCGGACCTCGGTGAGGAGGCCGTCCGGCCGGAACAGGGCGCGGTGGAGCTTCTGGCCGTCCGTGAAGCTGAAGTGGTTCTTGGCCTGTTCGAAGTCGTCCACCTCGGCGGCGAGCCGGGCCCAGCGCTCGTCGGTGCGTGCCGACCGCTCCTGGCCGGCCGCCCATTCGTCCACGTCGTGCAAGGGGAGCGGCGCCGGCGCCTCCTCGAAGCAGGCGCGGGCGGCGCGGGCCAGCTCCAGCCAGGCCGCCGGCAGCCCCTCGGCGGGCGGCCCCTCCGTCAGGTGCCGGCAGGCGATCCGTCCCGTGTCGCCGCCGTGCAGCAGCATCTCGGCGACGGCGCCCGCGAGCGCGACCGTGCGCTGCCCGGGCGGGGCCGTCTCCAGCGCGAGGGTGCTGTAGTAGAGCTGTTCGCCGAACGGTCCGTGCTCCAACGGCAGGGCGACGGCGGCCAGTTCGACGGAGAGTGCGCCCGGGTGGCCGCCGAGCAGCGGGGTGAGCAGGTACGCCTCCATGAACGCCCCGCGCCGCCAGGCGTCCTCCAGGAGCCAGCGGGACCATTTGCCGGACTCGGTGCCGCGGGGATCGGCGGTCTGGTCCCCGGGAGTTCCTTCCCCGGCGCCCATCAGCAGCGCCGCCGCATGCCGTCGCAGCTCCTCCGCGCCCCGCCCGGCCCGCTCTCGCTGGGCCAGCGCCGTCCACGGATCGTCGTCCAGCGGGAGGGCGTCGAACACGCCGGTCGTGGGGTGGTACTCCGGCAGGTCGCCCCCGGAGTCCGCCGCGTGACCGAACCACTCCGGGATGCCCAGCTCCCGCGCGAAGTCCGCGGTGAACGCGGTCCCCAGGATGTGCAGCCCGACCTGCGCCACCGGCCCCTGTCCCGGATGCGCCGCCCCGTGCCCCACCGGGTGATGGCTGCCCGTCACCATCTCGTGGTCGCTGAGCACCGCCCGTGCCCTGGCCTTGCCGACGCGCAGGGTGCCGCCCGCCTTGAGGCTCTTGAGCAGCGCCTCGTACGCGGCGGCGGTGCCCCGGCCGCCGCCCAGCGAGGGATGCTGGAGGTGCACGGTGCCGCCGGCGTCCCGCAGCCGGCGCAGTCGCAGGGCGAGGGTCTCGTCGCACGCCTCGTGCTCGGCGCGGTCGTCGGTGACGGCGAGCCGTTCGCACGCGCCCGCGATGAGGCGGCCGGCCGCCTCGGTGTAGGCGCCGTCCCATACGGCGCGCACCACCGGGTCGGCGCCCCGGTGCACGTCGTTCACCGCCTCCACGAGTTCGCGCAGCACCCGCCCCCAGGCGGCCGCCCAGCCGACCTGGAAGCCCACGGGATCCTCGTCCCACTCCCGCGGCGGCTCCGGGGGTTCCCACTGCCACCATCGCGCGGGCTCGGCCGGGAGCCCGCGGCCGGTGCGGCCGAAGTCGTCGGGGGCGATGGCGATGCTCCGCGCGGTCTCCCAGTAGGGGTAGACCCTGCGCACCCAGCTGAGCAGGTCGGCCACGCACAGCGGGGGCGCGTCGGTGTCCTCGGACGGTTCCACCAGCACCCCGGCGCCGGTCTCGGCCGACAGGAAGCCGCGGGAGCCGACGTAGGCGGCGCGGTTGTCGCAGATGAGCAGGGATGCCGCGCTGGAGCTGCTGCGCTTCTCCAGCAGCACCTTGCCCGGGTAACGGGCCTTCAGGTCGAACAGCGCGGTCTCGGCGCGGGCTTCGAGTTTGGCCGTGGGGTGTTCGCCCCACAGCAGGACGAGGGTGACGCCGCGTCCGAGGGCGCCCTCCAGGGCGGGCAGCAGCGGGTTGAGGCCGTCGTAGGGGAGGGCGGGCGCGGCCAGCACCAGTTGGTGTTCGGCGCGGTCGATCAGGTCGCCGACGACATAGCCGACGCCGGCCCCGGGAGCCACCCGCTGCGCCCCGCAGCGGGCGCGGCGGGCCTCGGAGATCTGCTCCCGCAGCTGCTCCGTCCTGGTCATGAGCGCGTGGTGCCGGCCGGGCAGGTCCGGCAGTTCGGGGGTGGCGTCCAGCCCCTCGGCGAGCTGCTCCAGGTCGCGGATCAGCTCCCTGAGGGTGTCGGGCCGTACCACTTCGGGGACCTGGCGGTTCAGCAGCTTCTTGACGAAGGCGCTCTGAGGCCGGGTGCGCAGCAGATGGGCGATGTGCGCCTGGAAGAGCTGGGCGCCCCTGCGCCCCCATCCGGACGGCGCCTCGACGGGCACCGCGGCGACCTGGCCGCTGCCGGGGTCCTTCTTCACCACGACCTCGACCGTGGTCCAGCGGGCCGCCTCGGGCGGGCTGAGCACGGGGTTGGTGAAGGACACGTTCAGCACCCGGCGGCGCACGCCCCGGTTGCGGCGGTCCTCGGCGACGGCCTGGCGGACGGCGCGCAGCAGTTCCGTCTGCGGCAGGTCCTCCACCGAGACGCCCCGGGCCATCGGCATCTCCAGGGCGCCCAGCGGCACCCGGACGCTCCCGTCCCGGTAGGGCAGGACCGTCTCGGTCACCGGGTCGAACAGGAACTTGCGCGGCTCGACGGTGGTGGCGACCGCCTGCGCGCCGTCACCGTCGCCGAGGACCGCCTCGGCCGCGGGGGTGCCCTCCAGGGTGTGGGAGGTGAAGTCGACGGCGAGGAACCCCCGGCTCCACAGGGCGTGCACCACGTCCAGCATCAGCCGGCGGGGCAGCGAGAAGAGGTCGCCGAGCGAGTCGACGGTGGTGCGGCCGCCGGCCACCGCCGCGAGCACCAGTTCCTCCAGGGTCGAGGCGCCCGCCTCCGAACCGAGTTCCACCCGCAGGGTGATCACCCGGCAGGGCAGGGCCACCAGGGTCGTCTCACTCACCGGGGGCCTCCGCTGCCGTGGCGCCGGCGTCCCGCTGCGCGGGTACGGCCGCCCGCCGTCCGCCGGTGATCTCCTCGGTGACCGCGTCCACGATCACCCCGCTGTCCCGGAACGCCTCGATGACCGTCTCCCAGTCGCCGCCGCCGTACTGCTCGAAGTGCGCCAGGTCCCCTACGACGACGAGCAGTTGGCGCGCCCGGGACAGCATCACGTTGACCACCTCGGGCTGTGCGGTGTGCCCGATGTTCCCGCGGGTGCCCTCGCCGCGCACGGCGCTGCGCACCAGGGAGACGATCACCACCTCGGCCTCGCCGCCCTGGAACGAGTGCACGGTGTGCACCCGCCCCCGGAGCCCCTTGGCCTCCAGGATGCCGGCCTGTTTGCGGTAGGGGGTGATGACGACGAGCGCCCCGGGATCCGTGCGGTGGGCGAGCCCGAGCCGGGCCACGAGGTCGTCGATCAGCTCCGCCTCGCCGTCGTTCCCCCAGTAGGGGGTGTCGCGGCAGCGTTCGTGCCGTGAGGTGTCGAGCCACACCAGCGGCGCGTCCGTCACGTACGGCGGCTCGGTGCGGCCGTGGACCTGGTCGATGAACGGGTCCGAGGTCAGGAAGGTGCCGGTCGGGCCCGCGTCGCGGTAGAAGGCCCGCGCGAAGGGCTTGGCGATGTCGGGATGCATACGGAACTGGGTGTCCAGGACGTCGACCGGCCGCCGCGAGGAGGCCGTGCGCCGCGGGTCGTGGCCCTCGAAGAAGCGCCGGAACATGTGCAGATGGTCCAGGTAGGTGTGCTGGTTGGCGTAGTGCGCCTGGATCCGGTCGTGCTCGTGGGCGGCGAGCCCCTCCAGGAAGTTCTGCATGTCCTGGGCCCGGTGCGGGCCGAGCTGCTGGTAGTCGCCGACCAGCGTCCAGCGCACGCCCCGCACCAGCGGCATGACGACCTCGGTCGGCCAGGCCTTGGCCGCCTCCTCGATGATCACCCAGTCGAACATGTCGCTCGGGTCGTGGACCTCGTCGGACAGCGTGCCCGCGATGGAGCAGGTGGCGAAGACGATGTCGGCGCCGGACTTCACCCGCTCGATCAGCTCCAGGCTGGTGTCGCCCGCGAGGTCGGCCCACCGCTTCATCAGCCGCTTCTCGTCCTCGCCGCGCGCCCCCTCGCAGCCCCGTTCCACCCGGCGGACGATGTGGTCCACGAGGTCCTTGACGATGTTCTCCGCCGTGAGCTTCCGTACGGAGCCCGGGGCGTCCTCCCGCTCCCTGCTGCGGGAGAGTTCGCGCAGTGCGAGCAGGGAGCGGTCCTCGATGCGCGGCCGCAGCTCCTTGAGGATCTTCTCGGCGAGCTGGTCGAGCGCGTCGTTCGACTGGGCGCTCACCAGGACCCGGGCTCCGTGCTCCATCTCCAGGAAGTCCCGCAGGGCCTTGGAGACCACCGTGCTCTTGCCGGTGCCGGGCGGACCCTGGAGGGCGTAGAAGGGGTGGAAGCGCAGCATGTTGGAGACGATGGCCTGGCCCTTGCCGCGCAGCTCGCTCTGGTCCCGGCTCGTACCGCCCCGGCTGCGCAGCTCGATGGCCTCCGGCGCGTCCAGGATGCGGGCCAGGCCCGGCTTGTGCGCGAGGGAGTCCAGTCCCCGGGCCTCGCGGCGCAACTGGATCTCGGTGCCGCGGTCCTCGTCGGGCCGCAGCCACCCGCGCTCGGGCACCTGGCGGCCGCCGAGCGGCTGGATCTGCACCGAGTCCGCGTCGAGGCGCCCCTTCAGCCGGGCCTCCACGGCGGTGCGGCCGAAATAGGGGTCGGCGGGGTGGCCGTCCCGGCCGGTGCGGTCCTCCACCAGGGTGACCCGCGCCCATTCGTTCTCGGTGAGCAGTTGCCGGGCGAAGTCCCCGAGCGGGGGCCTGCGCCGGGGCTGGGCATAGGAGGTGAGCAGCGGATCGCCGTGCAGCCAGCGGCGGTCGCGTTCGTGGTCCTGGGTGAGGACGATCGCGTCGCCCTCCTCGGTGCGCACCCGGACGTAGGGGTACTGGCGGGCGCGCAGGGCGACACCCTGGTACTCCAGCATGAACCGGTACGACCGCAGCAGCTTCTGCGAACCCTGGTGGTCCACGGCGCGCTCGGTGACGACCGCCTTGGTCAGCTCCTCCCAGGAGGGCCGCGGCTCGTCGCCCTTGTCCAGGCTCTGGCCGACCCAGAAGGGCACGAGGTCGACCTTGCCGATGCTGCGCCGGGGCCAGGCGGCCAGCAGGTCGTCCGCGTACCGCTTGTCCAGCAGGTACTTGATGACCAGCGTGTCCGTGTGGATCTTCTTGGCGCGGCCGGTGATCGCCTCGTCGTAGTGGAACGCGCAGAACCACACCGCCTGGTTGCCGATAAGGACCCACTGCGCCTCGGCCTGGGACTGCGGGGAGTCCCCGTGCACGAAGCCCTGGGCGCCGCTGGGGCTGTGCACCAGCTGGGCCTGGCGCAGTTCGTCCTCCAGGAAGGACTGGAGTTCCCGGCAGCCCTCGGGGGTGTCGGGGCGGTGGTCGGTCCAGCCCCGGCTCTCGTGCACCGTCTGCACGGACTTCTCCGGCATGAACGCCAGCAGCCGGGGCTTCTGGTCGCGTTGCTCCGCCGGGGCGAAGCCCAGCGTGATCTCCGTCCAGTGGCGTTGCAGCGCGGCCGCCGCGTCGAAGGAGGAGATGCGGCCGCTGGGGGACGGGTCGAGCATGTCCGTCAGCACGTCCCGCAGCCGGCGCGGCGCCCTCGTCGTCGCGGTCAGTGCCCGGCGCATCGACGTGTGCAGCGCGGCCAGGGTTTCCGGGAGCTGTTCCTCGGACGCCCGCTCCACCGCCGCGCACTCCTCGGGCAGCAGCTCGGTGACGGCGCCGAGGAACAACTCGAAGCCGAGCACGCCGAGCCCGAACACATCGGTACTGCCGTGGTCGAGCCTGCGCACCCGCACCTCGCCGAGGAGCGACGGATGCGTCTCCGGCGCGAGGTAGGCGAGGTGCCGGGCCCGCGGGACGTCGGCGGGCGGGGTGAGGAACAACTTCCGTACGTCCTGCGAACGGTGGTCGTCGGGACCGGCGACGTGGTGCAGCAGGTTCTTCAGCAGGGCGCTGAGTTCGAACCGGGTCAGGGCGAGGGCCGCGCGCTCCGGCCGCTTCGGCTCCATGGCCAGCCTGATCGCGCCCAGGGTCAGATTGCGGTGCACGATCCGGGTGCCGTGCAACTGGCTGAGGGCGTCGACCAGCAGACTGAACTGCTCGAACGCCACGACCGGGTACTTGCCGGCCCACTCCTGTACGTCGCTCCAGTCCTCCTCGGCCAGCGGTCCCCCGACCTTGCGGGTCATGATGAAGGCCACGCGGTTCGTCTTGTCGAACCGGCCGTCCACGATCTCCGGCAACGCGGGATGTCCCAGCATCCGCAACCGCAGCAGGTTCCGGACCTCGTGGTCCCACAGCTCGCCCGCGAGATCGTCCACCCCGTGGAAGAGCGACACCTCACGGGGCGGCTCCTCACCGCGCGGGGTGCGCAGCACGAACCGGGTCAGCCACCCGTCGATGACGTGCTCGACCCCGCCGACCAGTTCCCATCCGCCGCCCTCCGGCGCGTACACCGCCCCCTCGCCGGTGAAGAGGTCCTTGATCTGGAGCTCCACGTCCAGCTCTTCCCATGGCTCATCCATCCTGGTCCCCCGTTTCGTCGTCCTCGGGACTGGAGATCTCGACCGCGCCGGTACCCCGCTCATGGGTCTTTGCCGCCACGCACAGGACGACCACGCCGTCCCTGAGGGCCGCCGCGAGGCGTCCGCCGGACAGGGCCGTCAGCCCCAGCACGGGGGAGCCGAGCCGGATGCGGTGGGCGGGGGTGAAGCGCCAGGCGGCCCGCGGGTCGGTGTGCCAGAGCAGGACGTCGCCGTCGTGGTCGGCGCTCGCCCACATCCCCCGGTACGCCGCGCCGCGCAGCCGGACCAGACCGCTGACGTCGCCACGGTGCGCCTGCGCGACGACCTCGGGCCGATCGGCTCCGGCGCCGTCCCAGCCCGGGCGGCACTCCGCCCGTGCCACCTCCCCGGTCAACGGCCGGCCGCCGCCCGCCTCCAGGACCCGTGCCACCCGCTGCGTGCCCCCCAGTGTCCGCACCTCATGGCACAGCGCCAACGCCTCGGTCCCGTCCGCGGTGACGTGCCGGCGCATTCCGGTGATCCGGCCGAACGGCGCCCCGGCGGCCGCCGCCGGGTCGGCCGCGTGCACCGAGGGGTCCCAGAAGTGGATGGCCGGACCCCGCTCCGCCGCGGCCGCCACCACCGGCCCTCCGTCGGGGCCCGCCAGCACCGCGAGCGCACGGACCCCGGCGCCCGCCCCGCCGCCGACCGGCCTGCGGGGCCGGCCCGCCCCCACGGCCCACAGGCCCCGCCGGTCGCCCCACAGAACCGTCCAGCCGGAGTCCCCCGCCTGCCACCCGGCGAGCACCGTGGAGCCCCCGGCCCTGAACGGCCCCGGGACCTCCGCCCGCTCGACCGACCCGGGCCCTTCGCCGGACGGGACCCACCGCCACAACGAACCGTCGTCACAGGCCACCGCCAGCTCCGCGCCCGCCACCGCGGTGAGCGCCGCGAGCTGACGGCGCAGGCTCATGGTGCGCAGCAGGCGCGGCACGCTCCCGGCCACATCCCACAGCGTGAGGTCCCCCGCCCGCTCGGCCGCCGCCAGCCACCGCTCCCCCCGGGGTCCGGTGACCGCCGCCAGCCCCACCACATCGCCGCCGGGGGCGCCCGGCGCGGGCGACAGCCGCGCGCCGTTCCCTGCCGCGACCGGGCCGGGGTCCAGCAGCGCCACCCAGCCCGTCTCCCCGGCCGCGGCGAACCGTCCGTCGGGCAGCGCGACGAGGTGCCACACCGGCTCGGGCACCTCCACCACCCGCTCACCGGTCCCGGCATCGGGGTGCCAGATCCGCAGCGTACGGTCCTCGTGCGCCGCCACGACCACACCCGCGCCCGCCGCCCCCGGGGCGCCGCTCGCCGCCACCGCCGTGACCGGGCTGTCGCAGCCGCGCGTCAGCAGGACCGGGGCGTGGGTCCGCCAGGGTTCCCACAGCGTCACCGAGCCGTCCCGGGCGCCGCTCACCAGCCACGGCCGGTCGGGGCGCGCGGCGACGGCGGTGACCATCTGGCCCGCGTCGAGCTGGAGATGCGGGGGCGTACGGCGCACCGCGCCCCAGCGGATCTCCCACGCCCCACCGGTCCCGGCCTCGTGCAGTTCGCCGCAGGCGCGCAGCCCGCCGAGCTGGCGCAGTCCGGGCCGGTCGGCGGCGTGCGAGCGCTCGATCAGGTGGGCCGAGGCGACCGTGCCCAGAACCTCGATGGGCAGATCGGTGGGCACCGGCCCGCCCCCGCGCCGCCCCGGCGCCAGCGCGAGCCCGCACAGCGCCGCGATGCGCAGCCGGTCCAGGACGGCCGGGTACTCGGCGAGCCGGCGCCACCCGGAGGTGCCGCAGTCCGCCGCGTACTCGGCGAGCCGGCCCTCCAGGTGCGGGCTCGGCGGCCGCCCCTCGGCGACCTGACCGGCGGCCAGCTCCAGCAGCGCGGTGAGCATGGCCAGCCGCTGCTCCCCGGTGACCTCGGCGGCCAGCCGGTCGGCATACGTGCGATGGGCCAGCCGGTAGACGCTGCGCCGGTCCTCCCCGTCCAGCAGCACATAGGCCGCGGCCTTGCCCAGGAACTCGGTGAGTCCGCGCTCGTCCGCCGCGGGCCCGTCCCCTCCCGCCAGCTCCGCCGCCGCCTGGAGCCAGACCCCGTCCGCGCGGGGCAGCCCCCGGCCGTGGCCGAGGGCGAGCGCGCGCAGGAAGGGCAGGGCCATCGGCAGCTCCGCCGCGATGCGCGCCACGGCGGCCCCGAACAGCCCGGAACGGTCCTCGTCCAGAAGCCCCCGGAGCGCCTGCCGCCCGCCCTGATCCGGTGCCAGCACGCGCGGATCGCGCTCGATCTCCTCCACGAGCAACGCCGCCTGGAGGAACTGCCAGGATCCCTCGCGCACATGCCGCTCGACGGCGGCCCGCACCGTTTCGGCCACCTCGTCCGCCCACGCGGGACCGGTCCCCTCCGGCAGCGCCCTGCGCACCCCGCCGACGGCGTAGGCGCCGGCCGCGGCCGGATCCGGCAGGAGCTCCAGCACCCGTGCCGTCCCGGTGTGCGAGCCGAGCACCGTCGGCAGATCGATCCGGCCGCCGTCGGAATCCCGTGCGTCGCCGGGCGCGCGGCGGGTGCCGATGATCAGCGACACCTGGGGGTGGTCCGTCGCCGCGCGCAGCAACTGGGCCGTCGGCACCGGATCCCGCGCCTCGTCGAGCGCGTCGGCGACCAGGAGGATCCGCTCGGCGGAGTCGGCGGGAACCGGCCCCCGCTCCCCCGGCGGCACCCCGCCCGCCCGCAGCTCCGGCACCCGTTCGAGACGGTCCCGGACCTCCGCCACGGTGCTCCCGGTCAGCCGCAGCACGGCCCCGACCCGGACTCCCGACTCCCTGAGCCGCCGCAACGCCTCGCCGAGGAATGCGGACTTGCCGACGCCCGGCGCCCCGGGGACGATCAGCACCCGCTCCGGTCCGGGCCGCGCGCCCCACCGCACCACCTCGTCCAGCTCCGCTGCCCGCCCGGTGAAATGCGGTACGACGTCCAGGAAACCGGCGCGCTCCCTCTCCTCCGGCGACTCGGCCACCTGGGGCACCGTACTGGGGGTGGCGTCGAACCTCCGCTGCCTGCGCCGCTGTTCGGCAACCGTGGTGACCCCCGGCAGGGGCACCCGGTCCCGCACCAGCAGCTTCAGCTCCTCGCAGGACTCGCCGCCGAACTCGCAGTAGTGTCCCGCCTGCTTGAAATGCCGCCGCAGTTCAGGGAGTTCGAAGACGTCGTGACTGGTGAGCGAGTCAAGATAGGTCTCCAGCGTCTCCCGGAACGTCCCGAGGTACGCCTGCGCCGCGTCCTTGCCCGTCGCGATCAGCAGGATGGAGTAGGGGGCGTCGTCCGCCGCGGCGGAGCGGGCGAACCGTGCGCGCACCTCATGCGCGAAGTCGGACGACTTGCACGCCTCGATCACCACGACCGCCCAATGACCGTCGGCCGCGCGCCGATTGACCCACTCGGCGTAGAGGTGGTGGGCGAACAGGTCGGGCGTGAGCTGCGCGTGGTCCCCGCGCTCCGCCGAGCCGGGCACGAGCAGGACCGGGCCCATGGTGCCCCGGCGCCCGTGGCCCAGCCAGACCAGGGCCGAGGGCCGGTCCTTCTGCCGGCGCAGGCCGGGCTCGCCGTACTCCCCCGACCAGCGCGCGAGTTCGTCGTCGGCCGCGCCGAGGGAGTCCACGGTGCCGGGCCCGGCGGCCGACCGGAGCGCGGGCTGCCCACCGATCCGCCGCAGTACGTCGAGCACGGCGGCGGCCTCCGCCGCGGTGTCCGCCTTCGGATACCCGGCGACATGCCCGACGGGCAGCACATGCGCGTCGAACACCTCCGCCACCGTCCCGTCCCCGGCCGCCCCGCTCTGCCGCGGCACCACGGGCAACGCGTCGGGCGCGGCCCCGCCCCCGACGGTTCCGGCCCCGCTTCCGTCCCCCGCGGCCGTGGGCTCGCGCCCGGCCGACACCAGTTCCACCGTCATGACGTCAGCCGTCGTGCGCCGTGTCGAGGACCGGGACGAGGCGCCGCTTCGGCTCGTCGCCGCCGGTCACCTCCACCTCGTACATCCCCGGCCGGCCGGGCAGGCAGGACGCGGCCAGCAGGCCGGGGCGGCCCGGCACCGGCCTCAGGGCGGGGGTGAGCACCTCGTCCAGGCCGTTGAGCCCGCGCACCCTGCACTCCAGGTCCGCGCCGCGCGCGACGCCGTCGACCTCGATGGCGAACGGCTCGCCCAGGGGCGACCACTCCGGCGCGCACAGCTCGAACGCCGTCTCGTCGCCGAGCATGGCGCCCCGCTCCTCCGGGTGCCGCAGCCCGTGCATCAGGCCGGAGGCCATGTCGAGGACGCTGCGGGCGCGGATGAGGTGGCCGTGCTCGTGGTAGAAGTGCACCGGTCGGACGGTGCCCGGCAGTTGGGCCGCGTACTGGTACACGGTGCCGTCGCCGGTGCGCGGGTCGCGCTGGGGCCGTCCCTCGGCGTCCGGGAGCAGCCGGCCGTCGTTGTAGCGCTTGAAGAGGTACTGGTCGAACAGCGCGGTGCCCTCCTCGACCCGGTAGCTGGTCCAGGTGCGCTGGCCCATGCCGACGACGGTGACGTGCTCGGGCAGCGTGGTCTCCGCCCGGCTGGTACGCCAGTCCACGGCGGCCTTCGCCAGGTCGCGCCGCCCGCCGATGGCCACGATGTCCTCGACGCCCGGCACCCGCATGTCGCCGTCCACCTCGTGGGCCCGGTAGCTGGGCAGGAGGTCGTACAGCCCCGGCATGGTCGGGGCGACCTCGCGCAGGGCCGCCGACGGCACGGGGAGCGGCAGGCCCTTGCCGGCGTTGAGCATCAGCACGGCCTTGACCGAGCCGCTGAAGGGGGTGCCGACGGTCATCACGGCCCGGATGTCGTCCCGCAGGGTGCGGTCGCGGTGCAGCGCCTCGCGGGTGAGCAGGCCACCCATGGAGTGGGCCACGAAGACCAGCCGGGCGGGGCCCGCCTCGGGGTCGTCCTCCAGATACCTCCGGTGCCGGGAATGGGCGCGCCAGGCGTCCAGGTGACGGCGGGCCGCGGCGGCGAGCAGGGCGCCGTTGTGCTCGACGGACAGGCGCCAGTCGTAGGGGAAGGGCAGGAGGGCGGCGGGGTCCACCACGCTGCGCCGCATCTCCGCGACCATGGCGCTGTAGGGGTGGGCGGAGCCGAACCCCGGCAGCATTTCGGCGCTCTCCAGGAGCCCGGTCACCTCGACGCGTCCGGTGTCGCCCTCACGTTCTTCCTCGGTCACCTCAAGCTGCCGCAGACGCTCGGTGTGGGCCCTCACGGTGTAGGCGAGGAGTCTTCCGACACCCCATAACTTGCGGCCGGACTCGGTGTGCCTGAGTTCGCTGCCCATGATGCCCGGCACGATCACCACGGCGTCGTGCAGCCTTCGTCCCGGATTGTCTCTGCGCATGACCTTCGCCTCGAACGCTCTGACGGCCCGCATCCCCTGCGGCCGATGTCATGGACGGAATCCA
Source organism: Streptomyces sp. NPDC048106 (assembly GCF_040706415.1). Lineage (NCBI taxonomy): Bacteria > Bacillati > Actinomycetota > Actinomycetes > Kitasatosporales > Streptomycetaceae > Streptomyces > Streptomyces sp. NPDC048106. Next base: position 99,204 of record NZ_JBEZND010000012.1, read on the forward strand.
AGAGGCTAGCACAGCACACCACGCTCTGTGACCGCCTCAACTGACCTGTTTGACCTGGGAGTTACCCCTTCCGCTTGGACCGCGCCCCGCCGCGCCCGAGCATCCCGGACATCGGGCCGGGCCGACCGACCGGCACATGCTCCGAGGTCCGCCCGCGTGTCGCGGCCCCGCACGAGCGGCGGGACGGAGCGCGCTGCCCTATTTTTTGATAGATGACCGAAAGGCCTGTTTCGCCGTGCCGTGCCCTGGGCTCTGATGACTCAGGGTCACTCCAGGAGGGCGCGATGTACCTCTTCGAGACCGGACGACCGGCCACGGGGCACCCCTGATGGCCAGGCCCGAGAACGGGGCGTCGTCGAAACCGCCGGACGGCTCCGACCTGCATGTGCGTCTGCGGTCCGAGCTGGGCCGCATGGACGAGCAGATGCGAGGGCTGCTGGACGCCATGGACCGGCTCCAGGGCCTGCTGGACGCCGTGGTCGCGATCACCCGGGAGAACGAGCTGCCCTCGGTCCTGTACCGCATCGTGACCACCGCCATGGACCTGGTGGGCGCCCGCTACGGGGCGCTCGGCGTGCTCGCTCCCTCCGGCGAGGAGCTGGAGCAGTTCATCACCGCCGGCCTCACCGAGGAGGAACGGGCCGCCCTCGGGGGAACCGACTTCCCCCACGGCCGGGGAGTCCTCGGGCAGCTGATCCACCACCCCGAGCCCCTCCGGGTCGACGACATCGCGGCCCATCCGTCCTCCGTGGGCTTCCCGCCCAACCATCCGTACATGGGCACCCTGCTCGGTGTCGCCATCAGCGTCCGCGGCGAGATCTACGGCGACCTCTACCTCTCCGAGCGGCAGGACGGACAGCCCTTCGACGCCGACGACGAGAGCGTGGTCATCGCCCTGGCCGGCGCCGCCGGCATCGCCATCGAGAACGTCCGTCTGTTCGAACGCGTCCGCGAGGGCGCCGAGCAGTTCCAGCGACTGCTCCTGCCCACCCTGCCCGATCTGCGCCCCTTCACCGCCGCCGCGGTCTACCGGCCCGCCGCCGAACCCAGCCAGCTCGGCGGCGACTGGTACGACGCCATCCCGCTGCCCGGCAACATGGTGGCGGTCGTCATCGGGGACGTGGTCGGCCACGACCTGCGAGCCGCGGCCGCCATGGCCTCCACGCGCAACATGCTGCGCGCCCTGCTGTTCGACCGGAACAGTGCGCCCGGCACCATTCTCTCCCAACTGGATCACACCCTCCAGGCCATCACCGAGAACCCCATCACCACCATCACGCTGGCCCGTATCGAACCGGACGAGGACGAGGAGGGCTGGCGGCTGTCCTGGAGCACCGCCGGCCACGTGCCGCACCTGCTGCTCGCCCCGGGCCGCCCGGCGCAGTACCTGTTCGCCGAGCCCGGCCTGCCGCTCGGGGTCGACCCCGAGCTGCCCCGCCCCGACCATTCCTGTCCCGTGCCACCGGGAGCCACCGTGGTCTTCTTCACCGACGGCCTGGTCGAACACCCGGACCACCCGATCGACCAGAGCCTGGCGGAACTGACCGCCCTCGCCACCGAATACGCCTCCCTCCCCCTGGACGAATTCGTCCAGGCCCTCGCCGACCACCACCCCAGCGACGGCCACGACGACATGGCGGTCCTGGCCCTGCGCACCCCGCCGGCCTGACCCCGCGCCGAACCCGGCACCGGCCCACCGACGCCCGCCCGACACGGCCCCCGCCCCACCGCCCCGCCGATCGGCCCGCTCAGACGCCCGGCCGATCCGGTCGGCCGCCGCTCACCCGGTCGCTCCGCCGATCGGCCGGCCACCGCCCGGCCCGGGCCCCGCCGTCCCGGCCCGCCCGCGGCCCCCGGTCGTCCCCTGCCGTGGAGGATCCCCGGGATCGGGCGGATGATGGTGGCCGGGGCGGTGTCGATGCGGAGGTCGCCCGATGACGGTCGCGCGGCAGGGAAGACTCCGGCGCGGCGGTATGGCCGCCCTGGAGATCTGCGTCGTCACGGCGCTGTACTACGGATCCGCCAAGCTGGGACTGCTCGAGCAACTGGTGCGCAGCCAGGTCACCCCCTTGTGGCCGCCGACCGGTATCGCGGTGGCGAGTCTGCTGCTGCGCGGGCCGCGGATCTGGCCGGGCATCACGCTCGGCGCGCTGCTCGTCAACCTTTCCCTCAGCCCGTCGTACGCCGTCCTGTTCCTGATCCTCGTGGGCAACACCCTCGCACCCCTGTGCTCATACGCGCTCCTGCGCCGCGCGGGGTTCCGTCCCGAACTGGCCCGGCTGCGCGACGCGCTCGCGCTGATCTTTCTCGGTGCCTTCGCCGGGATGCTGGTCAGCGCGACGGCGGGTAGCGGGACGCTGATCCTCAGCGGCGCTCTGGCCGCCGACCGGTTCTGGACGACATGGTGGGTCTGGTGGACCGGCGACGCCATGGGCGTCCTGGTGGTGACACCGGTCCTGCTCGTGCTCTGGCGGGCGCGACTGCCGCGGCAGGTGGCGCCGTCACGCTGGGCGGAGGGGCTGCTGCTCCTCGTGGCCATCGCCTGCGTCGGAGTCATCGACACCAGCAGGACCCCCTTGCTCTTCCTCGGCTTCCCGCTGCTGATCTGGGCCGCCTTCCGCTTCCGGCTGGCCGGGGCCGCGCCCTGCGCCCTGGCCACGTCGACCTTCGCGATCATCGCCGCCAGGCACGGCTCCGGGCCGTTCGCCGGGCACGGCATGCTCACCGACATGATCACTCTCCATGCCTACAACGGCGCCGCCGCGCTGACCGCCCTGCTCGTCGCGGCGGCCGTCAGCGAGCGGGACAGGTCCCAGAAGGAGATCGCCCGGGCCTGCGGCCATCTCGCGGAACTGGTCTGCCGGCTCGCCACCACCGGCAACCAGGCGATGCCGACCACCGCCGACTCCCGACCGGCCCCGGCTCCGCGCGGACCGGTCGGCCCCGACTGACACGGGGAGCACGGCGCGGCACGGCCCGTATCGCCCGCTCCTCGCCTCAAGGCGACCGATCAGGCCGCCCCGAGTCTCGGGAACAGCGCCTCCGCGTTGCCCCGGTCGATCGCGTCGAGCTGCCCCGGCTCATAGCCCTCGTAGCCGTCGAGCATCGCGTCGAACAGGACGCCGTGCTCCTCCGCGGCGAAGGGGAAGTCGCTGCCGTACAGGACGTGTCCCGGAGCCGCGAAGGCGAGCAGGGCGGGGAGGGCGGTCGGGCTGGCGGACAGAGCGGTGTCGAAGTAGAAGCGCCGCAGGTCGGCGAGTATGCCGTCGGGCGTGGTGCCGGGGTTGAACTGGGCGCCGAGGGTGAACCGCCACGCCGCGTAGGGCAGGAAGCCGCCCGCGTGGGAGAGGATCACCTTCATCCGGGTGTGCCGGCTCATCACGCCGCTGAACGTCATGTGCAGCGCCGTGCGAGTGGTGTCGAAAGGGAAGTCGACCAAGGGGCCGGGCAGACCGTCGAGCACGGGCAGCGCCGAACCGCTGGGGTGGATGAAGACCACGGCGCCGCGGGCGTCCAGCTCGGCCCAGAGCGGGGCGAAGTCCTTGTCGCCGAGATAGCGGCCGTGGATGTTGGACATCAGCACCACACCGTCGGCACGCAGTTCGTCCAGCGCGTACACAGCCTCGGCGAGCGCGCCGTCCATGTCCGGCAGCGGAAGGCTCGCGAAGAGTCCGAAGCGGTCGGGCCGGTCCTTGACCAGCTCCGCGCCGTACTCGTTGACACTCCTGGCCACCGCGCGGGCCTCCGCGTCGTCGCCGAAATGGGTGCCCGGTGCGCTGACCGAGAGGACGCCGGTGGCGATCGAGCGGCGGTCCATCATCGCGAGCGCGCCCGCGGCGTCCCACGCGGGTACGGGCCAGCCGGCGACCGTGGCGCCATGCCGCTCCATCACCTCCCGGTAGGCCCCCGGGACGAGGTGCTGATGGACATCGATGCGTCGAGAACCAGCCATCACCTCTTACCTCCCTAGCATTTAGCCTGCTAACGATTGCTTTGCTAAAGTAGCACCCATGAGTGACAGACGCAACACCCTTCGTGACGGCGCCCAGCCCGCGGCGGGCGGCGAGCAGCAGTCGTCGGACGGCGGAGTCGGCGCGGAGGAGATCTCCCAGGCCGCCGACGCTCTCTTCTTCGCGATGCGGCGGGCCCGTTCGACCAGCGCCGAGCACCACGGCGGCCTGTCCCTGGCCCAGGTCGCCCTCCTCGAACCGCTGGCCACCGAGACGGACATGCCGGTGGGCCGGCTGGCGAGCAGCGCGGACGTCAGCGTGCCGACCGCGACCCGGATGCTTCAGCAACTGGAGACGAAGGGGGTAGTCGTACGCCGCCGCTCCCCCGAGGACGAGCGGCGCGTCCTGGTCAGCCTCACCGACGACGGCGCCGAGCGGCTCGCCGTGCTCCAGGACCACCTGCGCGAGCGCCAGGCCCGCGCCTACGAGGCCTTCACCCCGGCCGAGCGCGCCCTGCTGGTCACGCTGCTGCACCGCCTCACGGACCTGGTGGCCGACCCGGGCACCGGCTGAGCCCGCCGGCTCCGGCCGGTTTGACCGACCCCCCACTCCGGTTACCCATGGCCGCATGATCCCCACCGAGGTCGCCGAGACCCTGCCGGAACTCGTCCCCTTCCTCCACGCCGTGCAGGCGCGGCGGCCCGACGACGGCACCTGGTGCGAGGCGTGGACGGTGCGCGACGTGCTGATCCATCAGACCGGGAACGCCGAGGAACTCGCCCGCGTCCTCCAGGCGTTCCTCGCGGGCACGCCCGTGGAGACGCGCGGTTTCGACCGCGAGGCCCCTTACCGCCGCCTGTCCGACACCGACCTCTGGTCGGCCCTCCTGCGGAACTGCGCGCACCTGACGGACATCGCCGCGGCCGCCGCGCAGGACCTCTCACCGGACACCGAGATCACCTGGACCGGCCGGACCGTGACGGCCCCCTTCTTCGCCGAACACATGCGCGAGGAGCTGATCCTGCACCGCTGGGACCTGACCGGCGACGACCGTACCGCGGTACGAGCGCTCAACGAGCCCTGGATGACGGAGCACAGCGTGGTCTCCGTCGGCCGCCCCCTGCTGGCCCGGGGCCGGACCGGCCTGCGGCTCGCCCCGGACGAACGGCTCGAAGCCCGGCTGCGCACCCCCGGCACGGACGACATCGTGCTGACCGCCGACGCCGACACCGCGGTCATCCGCCTGGCCGCCCCCGAGGGCCCCGCCACCATCGAGAGCGACGCGGCCACCCGGCTCCTCCTCCTGTGGGGCCGCCGCCCCGCCGACCCCTCCCGCTGGCACAGCGCGGCGGGCCCGGAGACACTGCGCCGGGTACGGACCCTGCTGGGCGGCTACTGACCAGCGCTTTCCCGGTAGTTCAGGAACCAGTGGGTGCCGAAGTAGCGGGCCAGGGTGTACGGGTGGCGGGGGTCGACGAGGATGCGGCAGACGAACTCCGCGGTCCGGCAGCCGAAGGAGCGGTCCTCGCCGTCGAAGGAGCGGACCACGACCGGCCAGCGGTCGGGATCGTCTCCTTCGATCCTCCAGCAGTACAGGTCCTCGTGCTCCGTGCCCGCCCAGACGAGCAGCCCGTCTTCCCTGAGGCCGGCATACGGCTCCTGGTCCAGGCCCAGGAAGCCGTCGAAGGCGCCCTCGCCGAACGTCTCGACCATGCGCTTGTAGTCGGCCGGCAGCGCGGTGCCGAGGCGCGACTCCACCCCGGCCCAGTCCACGTCCGGCCGCCGGGCGGGGTACGTCCAGCCGGTGATCCGTATGAGCCGCCGCACCCAGTCGACGTCCTCGCCCGGCGCGACCGCCGGCGGTTCGGGCACCTCTCTTGGAGCGGTCACCAGCACCGGCCGGTCGATCCCCTCCGCGTCCCACGCGGTACCCGCGCCGACCCACTGGTCCCCGTACGCCCACGCCCGTATCGTGCCCACCCGGTCCCCGAAGGGGGCGAGGAGAGCCGCGCCCCTGGACTCGTCGACCGCCGGATCGGTGAAGCCGTCGAGGACGAGGGTGCGCGGGTCGCCGAACCTGGCGCCGAGCAGGTCGGTCAGCTCGTACGGGTCCAGGTCGCCGGGCAGGAACAGGTGACCGTCCGGGCCGAGCCGGGCCAGCAGTTCGTCCACGGTCGCTTGCGTGAGCTCCATGACGGACAGTGAAGCGCACCGCACTGACAACGCCGTATGTTACTGCTCGGTAATCAGAGCGGGCAGCTTGCGCATGTCATGGAAGACGACGGTGTCCGGGCCCTCCAGCCGCGCGGCGGGCGTGAGTCCGCCGGCATACCCGAACGCACGCATCCCGGCAGCGCGCGCCGCCCGCACTCCGGGGCCGCTGTCCTCGACCACCACGCACGCGGCGGGCTCGACTCCCATGCTCCGGGCGGCGTGGAGGAACAGATCCGGGGCGGGCTTTCCGCGGGCCACCTCGGTGGCGCTGTAGATGCGGCCCGCGAAACGGTCGTAGAGGCCGGCACGGCCCAGAGTGTGGCGCATCTTGTCATGGGACCCGCTGGAGGCCACGCACGTCGGCAGCGTGATCGCGTCGAGGGCCTCCACCAGCCCGTCCACGGGCGCGAGTTCGGAATCGACGGCCTCGCGGTGCAGCTCTTCGAACCGCTCCGACCAGACCGCGGCGGTCTCCGCGCCCAGCCGATCGGCGACCTGCTCGCGAATCGCGGCGTGCGACCGGCCGATGAACCGGCCGATGACCTCGTCCTCGCTCAACGGCCAGCCCAGTTCCGCACCGAGGGCGACCTGGAGACGGACGGCGATGCGCTCACTGTCGACCAGTACGCCGTCGCAATCGAATATGACGAGCTCAATCGGCTTGATCATCCCGGCAGCATAAACGCTTGCCCGGCGTGCCGCCCCTCTCTTTCGAAGAGGTAGCACGCCGGGCCTGGTGTCCAGCCGGCGTCGAGGCGTTATCTGTGCGAGGCCGGGTCCCTCCCCCGTGCGGATCTGGCCTCACATACCCCGCGTGTTCCTTCGCCCCGACCGCTGTTTTCCGTCACTGCCGTTCAGCAGGTATGAAGCGAGAGCCAGTCGGTCGAGACGCCCCCCGTGTCGTCTCGGTCGTCCTCTTCCAGTCGATCCTCGACGCGATCCAGCAGCGCTTCCCAGCTCACCGCATCAATCTCCTCCGGTGGCTGCCGAGTTGGTGCCCGGCACGCCTCCGCCGCCTGGCGGAGTAGTTCGAATGTCTGGTACATCCCGCGTATTCCCTCCCGAGGTGTGCGTGTGAACCTTTTCGTTTTCCGGGTCGCTAGGACCCAACCTGGGCTCACGGGAGGCGACTTGCGGGCCCCCTCCCGTGAGTCCGAGTAGCGGCACTAGCTCGTCACGTCGCCCAGTACCTCGTCGTAGATCGTTTCCTTGTAGGGCTCCAGGGCCTTGCACACGTCCTTGAACCGGCGGCCCACCGTATGCCGGTCGATCTGGAGGCAACGCGCGATCTCCGCCTGGCTGAGGCCCTCGACGATCGCGAGCCTGCCGACCGGGTACAGCTTGTCGGTCAGCTTCTCGGCGAGGAACCGGTCGATGGCCTTGAGGCGGACCTCCCGCGCGTGGTCGCCCTCGTCCGCCGCGACCGGCACGTCGGGGAACTCGTGCACCGGGGACGAGAGATCACGGTCCCTGCCGCGCACCGCGTCCGCGATGACGTCACGCATCACCTTGCGCGCGAAGGCCCGTCCTCCGTCGCGCCGGTCCAGGGCGAAGTCCGGCCTGGACCACGCGCGCACCAGTTGGAGCACACAGGTCTGCACCAGGTCCTCCAGCATGTACTGCATACGCGCTTGGCGCACCATGCCTTCGAGGAACGGCTTCAGCCGCCGCAGCTCCTCGACCTGTTCCGCCGTAAGCCGCCGGCGGGGCTTTGGCTCCGGTGCGGGACGGGCGCCGGGGACGGGGTCCGGCGGGGTACTCGGTGGGTCGTTCGGCTCCGTCGGCCCTCGAACATCGGGGGCATTGCGCATAGGACAAGTCCTTCCCGTCAGTCAACCAACTCGTCACTGCCCTGCGGTAGTTACCGCTTATCCATCCATGCCGTGGGACGGACTCCGTACGGTGCATTTCCAGGCCACGAGTTCGAACTGCCGAGTACTCAGCCCAGTACCTGAAGAACGAAGACCGCGACGCCGACGCCCACGAGGAGGGCGACACCGAGCGGCGGGTTGAGGAAGGCCACGTAGGTGACCAGCCCCGCGACGACCAGGATCAGCAGGGCACGTTGAAGCTTGTGGATGGGATCCATGCGGGCTGCTCCAGGGGGGAGTTGTGGCGCCGGGCCGGAACCGGTGCGACCGGCCGGCCGCCGGTTCACCAGAGCAGGCCGTCCGGTCAAACCTCCGAGGGCGCGCTGTGCGCGGTGACCATCGTCACCCCGCACAGCGCGCCTATCGCACCCGGGCTTCAGAGAAGGAAAGCCCGCGGCCGGGGCTTCCCCGCACTGGACGCGGAGGAACGGCGACAGCACTTGCTGCCGCCGCATCCCTCATCCTCAGCACCCCGCCTCAGGAACGGTCCCCGACCGCACGGCACCCGGTCCGCAGCGGACAGGCATCGGGAGCGAGGTCCATCGCCTCACGTACCGGAGGCTGCCCTACCGGTCTCGAAGCCCAACCTGAGCCGGAACGGCACGGCCTCCTCCCGCCACCGCTCGACGCCACGGTTCACCCACCGAGCGTCACGCAGTGCCGGAGCAGGGGTTCCAGGCGCAGTTGGTTGTCCTCGCGGTCGAAGACCTGGAGGACGTCAAGGCAGGCGACGATCCATCGGGCCTCGTCCTCGTCCTCGATCCGAACCGCCACGGCGGTCACCGCGCTCTCCAGGTCGAACAGCTCGTCCCGGAACTCCTCGCCCAGAGCCCGGTACCCCGTGGCGAGTAGCGGGTGCGCGTACACGCCGGTCGCGTCGACGAAGGCATGAGCCTTGGACCGGTCGGCGCGCAGGTCGGCCAGCCGCCGCAACACCTCGTCCGGGTCATGCAGTTCGTCGTGCATGCGGTGCGCCTGACCGACCAGCAGCGGCCAGCCGCTGGTCAGCTCGTGGAGCCGGTCCAGGCGGTCTTCCGTGTGGAACATCTCGACGCGCTGGGCCCAGCCGCGCAGGCTGCGGCGATCGTGGCGGCGCAGAACCACCGGGGCGGCCGAGGTGGGTTCGCTACCGGTCAGCAGCGTGCGCCACAGGCCCAGTTGGGTGGGGTCGGTGACGACGACCACCGCACGCGTCACTCCGGGGGTCGCGGGCAACAGAGTCTCGGCCAAGTCGAGCGCCTGTCGCGGCGCCTCGGGACGGGCGTCCGGGTATCGGGCGAAGTCGCTGATGACCACCCGGCGTTCACGGGGGCGCCCTCCCATGAGCTCCTGCTTGTAGACGCTGGGCTTGCCGACGGGCGGCAGCTTCCAGTCGGCGATACGCCCGGTGACCGTGCGCAGGGTGTCACCGACGTCGGTGACACCGGTGGCCGGAGTACCGAGGACGACCCTCGTCTGGTTCGAGCGCTCGCCGAGCAGGTCATCCAGCTGGGTGATGGTGAGCGGAGCGGGCCGGCCGTCGGGCAGCTCGGGGCGGCCCTCCTGCACGATGCTTTCCTGGAGTTCGCAGTCCTGTTCGGCCCGAAGCAGGCGGGCGTCCACCTCATGCGGGGTGCCGATCATACGCAGGGCGTTCGGGCCGCGCAGGTGCCACCCCTGGCCGTCGTGGTTAGGGGCGAGGATGCCGAGGCCCACCATCTCGGAGAGATAGGCGCGGAACCCCTCGGTGTCGAGCTGTTCGAAGCCCGTGCGCCAGAACGTCTCGCATTCCTCGCGCAGTTCGGCGTCGCTGAGCCGTACCTCCAGGCCGTAGTGACGGGCGTGGTAGGCCAGGACGTTGGCGATCACGTCGTAGCGGTGGTCGAGGCTCAGGGTGTCCTTGAAAGCCGCCGAGATGCCGTCCCTGAGCCCGGTGTCCGACTCCACGACCTCGATGTCGGCGACCTCAACCCGGTACGGGGGCCCTTCGGCACCGTGCCGCGCCCGCTTGCGGTGCATCAGCTCGACCAGCCGGTGCCCGAACATCTGTAGCAGGAACGGCTGGTAGGAGCAGTAGCCGAGGACCCGGTTGACGAGGTCCATGTCCTGGAACTCGAAGCCGAGGGCACGCATCGGCTCGACCAGCAGCTCGGCGGCGAACTGGGGTGCGAGCGGGCCGATCACCTTCGGGGTCTGCGCGAGGTGTCCGAACGGCCCGTTGCTCGCGAGCTTGGAGAACCGCTGTACGGAGTGCAGGCCCGCGAAGACCACCTTGGCGTGGTCCTTGGTGTCGGAGCCGAGGCCTTTGAGCTTCTTGGTCTGGTCGAAGCGTGGAGCGTCCGCCTCGAAGAACTGGTCGCACTCGTCGAGCAGGATCAGCAGTCGGCGTCGGGAGTCCCCGTCGAGCCAGGCCCGGATGCCGGCGCGTACCCGCTCCGAGATGTCCTGCCGCGACTTGCGGCCGTGCGACCCGTTCAGGACGTGCACCGCCCTCAGCTCCCGGTCAAGGACGCTCCACAGCGCCTCCGGTCCCAGCGAGCTGCCCTTGCCGATGTTCTCCTGGTCCAGGTTGATGTACACCGCCTGGTGGTAGCCGGGACGCTGTCCTTCGAACCGCTCCCCGGCGTCGCTGAGCAGTGCCGACTTGCCGAGGCCCCGGCCGCCGAAGATGACCTGGGTGCCGTGCGGGTTGAGGATGCTCACGCGCTCCGCGTCGCGTCCGTAGAACATCTCGCCGCCGATCCGGCCACGCTTCTCCCTGATGTACGGGTTGACGCCGGAGAACGGCAGCAGCGTCTGCGTGGCGGTGCTGACCTGGCGGTTGCCCCGGGCCGCGAGGTAGGCGAGGGCGGCGTCGTCCACGACCATCAGCGGCTGCAACTTGTCGGAACCAACAGCGAGTTCGATGCGGGCCTCGCGGCTCAGCGTGCCGAAGCAGACGACCAGGAGGCTCACCCCGCTGGTGTCACGGGACGCCAGACTCATGACGACCTTCGCGGGCGGGCGGCCCCAGACCATCAGCACGCGGAGGCTCCCGCCCTGCTCCGTGATCTGCGAGCCGAAGGCGGGTGCCTTCGCCCTGCCGTTGATCTCCACCTCGGTCGCCTCGAAGAGGCGGTACTCACGCCGGTGCGGCGACCGCTCGTCCAAGGGCCTGGCGCTCTTGGCGTCGTAGCCGAGCAGTTTGAGGAGTGGCGGCAACTGTCGCTTCGCGGACACGTCGAGCCGGTCCTTGCGCTCGGTCGCGCCCAGCTCCCGCCACTCGTCGAGGGCGTCGGCCGCCAGCCCGGCCTCCTCCCTGGAAAGCGTGCTGTAGTCCAGGACGGGGACCTTGGCGTGCTTGCCGCCGGAGCGGACGAGTTCCACCAGCTCGCGGTCGATGCCCTTGGGCAGGCCGTCGGGCACGGCCGGGAAGAACTCCGTCAGATGGGACTCCCCGGGCTCGATCTCCGGTACGTCCTCGCCGATCTCCAGGAAGTAGACGAGGTCGGCTGCGGTGGCCAGCCCTCCGGTGTCCAGATGCCGCAGCACCTGGGAGCGCTCCTCCGTGGTGAGTTCCAGAACATCGAGCCGGGCCCGGATCCGGTCGGCCGCCTGCTGCCGGAAGGCGGGCAGGTCGCTCCGTACAGTGTCGAGTGCCCGCCGTACGTCCATCAGGTCGTGCGCTTCGGCGCCGCAGAGCCGGTCGTGGGCGTCGGCGAGCAGCTCCTGGAGACGCAAGTCCTGGTCGTCCGTGACGGCACCGTCGGCCTGCGCCCGGTGCAGCTCGGCGACGAGCCTGTCGTGGTCCCGGCGCAGCTCCGCGCGCCGGGTGGTCTCCCGCTCCGCGATCTCGGCGGCCGCGGACGGGGCGAACTCCCCGGACCGTACCCCTGGCAGCGCCCCGCGGGCGGCCAGCTCGACGATGGTACGAGCCGCGGTGAAGGCGTCGTGGGCAAGCCGCTCGGCAAGGGCTTCGGTCCAGCTCCGGTCGACCGCGGTGAGCAGCCGATCAAGCGACGGCCGCTCTTCACGGGAGTCGCACACCTTCAACAACTCTGCGTCCAGGACGAGTTCGGGAGCAACCGAGCCGGTGGGACGTGTGGTCGTGGTGTCGCCGGCCAGCAGGGCGTACAGCTCCTCCATCGAGGCGCGTGCCGCCCAGGTGGTCGCGGCGGCGACGGCTCCAGAGCGTCGCGCCAGCTGCTCCAGCTCGCCCAGGACCGCCTCCCTGGCGTCCAACAGGAACTGGCGCAGGGAGGAGATCTCCTTGACCGCCCGGTTGCCGTCGGACCGGTCGACCCGCCGCGTTCCGTCGACCGCCAGGCACCACTCCCTAACTAGGGCGACGACCCGTTCCACGACATGCACCAGGTCCTGCCGCCCGGAGCCCTGGAGCGGTTTGCCGCTGGACGAGCGGTATTTGCGGTCCATGCGATCGATCTCGTTGTTGATCTCGGCCAGTTTCGCCAGGCGTTCGGCTTGCTCGCGCACCTTGGGTACGGCGTCGCGGTGGTCACCGACCACGGTCACGAGCAGCGATCCGAGCATTCCGTCCTCGGGAGCCAGCCATCGCTTGGCGATCTCGGTCGCCCGCGCGAAGCGCAACCGCTGCGGCGCGAGCAGGGCCCGCCCCTGTTCGCGCAGCTCCCGCAGCCGAGTCTCGGTCCCGGAGACGTCGGCGATGACGGTCAGGGGAGAGGCGATCATCAGGGCGCCGCTGAGGGCCCGGTCGGCAACGGCGGTCGCCGCCTCGCCGAGCCGGTCCGGCAGCCGGGGCACCAACGCCTTGAGCTGGGCGCCTGCAAGGTGGTCGCCGGTGATCAAGGCCGTCCGTAACAGGGCGGGCAGGAGCAGGAGTTCGCTGCCGTCCATGTCACCGCCCGTATAACCGCCGTACTGCTGGAGCAGGTCGGCGGTGAGCCGGGCGCCTTGACTGTCACCGGAGGTGAGCAGGGCGGCGGCACCGGCCAGGCGCAGCGCCGCCGCCTGAGACTCGGGGTGGGCGGCGGCGATCGCGACGTGGTGAGCGAGGCCGAAGCGTCGTTCTACGACCAGCTGCGCCAGGGCCTGCTCGGCGGCGGTGCCGTCGGAGTCGTCGTCCGAGGCGGTGGGAGCCTCGGGAGCCGGGGTGCGGTCGGTGGATTCCGGGTCGCGGTCGCCGGATGCCAGACGCCGTTCGTCGGCGGCGGGAAGCGTGGCGGGGGCCGTCGGCCGGGCCAGGGCCCCCTCGTCCCGTGCCGGGCGGCGCGTGGCCACTTCGAGGAGAAGGCCAGTGGTCTGCTCCGCCGGGGTCACGCCCGTCGGCTCGGTCGCGTCGGCTGGCTCGGTCGCGTCGGTCGGCTCGGTCGGCTCCATGGACGCGTCGGGCGGTACGGTCTCCTGCTTGGCGGAGGTCGTGTCGTCGGCCGGCTCGGGGGTGGTCCGCGCTTCGCCGTCGGCGTCGTCCACCGTGGTCCCGGCAAGGCCGCCAGGGGCGTCCTCCGCCGTCGGCAACGTCAGCTCGTGTGCCATGACCGCCGCCATGGCGCAGGTGGGCAGCACCGCCACCACCTGCTCCTGCAGAGCCAGAATCTCGTTCGCGGCGTCCGTCTGCCGCCCCAGTGCGATGAGCCGCGCCAGAGCGGCGAGCGCGATGCTCTCCTGCCGCTGTCCCTGCTCCCACGCCGGAGTGTCCAGTAGGCGGCGGGCCGCGTCTCGTACGGCCTCGACGGCGAGTGCGGCGGGGCTACCCGGCCGGCATGCGACGTCCCGCACGACCCGCAGCGTGTCCCGTGCCTCACGGTCCCGCGCCCGCGCGGCCCGGTGCTCGTGGGCCGCGCGGGTCATGTCCTCCAGTCGGTGGGGCACTCCCTCGATACCCGCCGAACGGAATACCGCGTCGGCGCTCTCGAAGAGGGCGCCCAGTGCGGTCAGTGGGGACAGGTCGTCGTCCTGCGGGGGACGGCCGTCGGCGACCGCGCCGGTCACGTTCGCCGCGGCTTGTCGGGCTCGTGCGAAGGCCGACTCCAGCTGCTGACAGGCCGCTTCGGGATCCTTCGGCTCGTCGCCCCGGAAATCCTCGGACTGGACATCTTCGGGCACTGTGGTGGGCTCGTCGGTCGTGTCCCGCCGTTCTTCCCGTGCCCCGGCGGCGAAGCCGGGGTTCGCCGCGACGACGGACCGCGCTGCCGCTTTGACGGCGGCGAACCGTGCCGTCTCCCTCTCGTCGGCCGCCGCCGCGAACCAGTCCTGGTCGGCCGCCCACGCGAGGACATAGGCGTCGGCGACGGAGGCGTTGCACCGGGCGAACACCGTGGCCCGGACCAGCGTCGCACCCCAGCGGGAAACGGGGTCGGGGACCGTCTCGCCGTCCGTCGCGAAGACGTATCTGGCCACCTGGTTCATCACGGAGTGCGTGAGTTCCCTGACCCCGCAGACGCAGGTGTGCTGCCGTGCCTCACGTCGCAGCCTGGACAGAATGTCCCGGCACAGAGCACCGCCCGCCCGCCGTGGCGCCGCCATGCGGATCCCCAGACTGCCGAGCAAGTCCTGCCGATTCGCCGGAGGCAGGGAGTTGAAGGCGAGCTCCACCATCCCGACCGTCAGGTCGCTCAGGGTGGCGTGGGCTGGGTGTTCCAAGGCGTTGAGCGCATCGGCCAGTCCTTCGAGGTCCTGGTCCGAGATGTTCGGCGGGGACAGCGGCGGCCCCGTGACGACGAGGTAGCGATCGTGCATGTACGCGTACTTCCTTTTCTGCGGCTGTTCGAGGGGATGGCTCGCTCGGCTACCGGGAGCCTAGGAGAACGAAGGTGTTGGGGACGAGGTCGGCGAACACGTGTGAGAAGACGGAGGACGGGTCAGTGACCGCGCGTGTGCTCCGTGACGAAGGTGTATCCCTCGGGCAATTCCCAGCCGTCCGCCTTGCCGAGCCTGCGGCAGTGCTCCCGGAAAGCCAGCCGCTGAGCCTCGCTGGGGAAGCGGCCTGGGAGGAGGCGGCGCAGATGGCCGGGGACGAACTGGAGCCCGCGCAGCCCCGTACCCCCGTCCGGTTCCGTGCTGCCCCATGGGCGGATGGTCCGGGGCCGGGCCGGGCGGTAGGCGATCAGGGAGATCGTCGGCTCCCCGTCACGTGCCGGGTAGTGCGGTTGGCCCCAGGCATCGCGGCTGCCGAGGTCCGGCTCCAGTCGCCGTTCCGCGAGCAGTTGGGCGACCGCCGACTCCAGGGCGGCGGCCTGCGACCGCGCCGGCCGGCGCCCGTAGGCCGCGCTCGGCACGACCGAACGGTCCAGCAGGGCATGGCCGTCGAGAGTGAGCAGTCCGCAACGGCGCACGGTGCGCATGACCAGTTGTCGCGGTCCGAGCCCGGCGGCGGTATCACCACGACGGTCACTGCCCGGAGCATCATCCCTCGTGAGAACACGGGGGTCGAAGCAGTGCCCGATCAAGCGATCGCCGACCAGCTGCGGCTGTTTGAGCTGTGTCGTGGTCACGTGGATCGCCGTGCCGCCCCGTGGCCAGCACAGTTCGAGCATCAGACCGGGAAAGAAGTCGCCGGGCCAGGCGACTCCGGTCAGCCACCCGTCGTTGTCGAGGAGTTCGACGGTGACGTCCTGCGAGGCCTCGCTGGGCGTCAACGTGACTCCGGGGTGGCTGAGTTGGAGCAGAACACGCGAGCGGACCAACCTGCGCGAGACGGTCGGGTGCAGGGGAAGCAAGCCTCCGATGAGGTGGGCCAGCCGCAGGGGGGCCCGCCAGACGATCTCGTCCCCGTCAGCACGCAGGAGTTCGCTGAGGCCGATGGTTGCGTCGTCGGCGAGGGGTCGGTCCACCGGAGTCACTTCTGCTTCCGGAGACGACTCCTCGCCCACCGTGGCCGCCCATCCCCGTCCGACCGGGACCAGCGGGTCACCGGGGGTTTCAGCGTCACCGGGATGATGGGACCGCCATACACCTCCGCCCTCGAAGGCATCGTCCAGCGTGACCCGGGAGCCGTTGCCGAACAGGCCCTGCTCGCTGTCACGTTGGACGACGTCGGCGAGCGCCACGTTCGCCCGGCACACGGCCGCGGCGTATCCGACTCCCTTGAGCAGTTCCGTCGCCCCGGGGACTGCGCGGAGCCGAGGGCCGACCGCTGTGTACACGGTGACCGGAGAAGCCAGTCCGTAGCGCCGCCGCACCGGTGTGGCCGCGTGCTCGACCGTCGCGGCAAGGGCCTTGAGGTCGTCACCACCCAGCGGTCCGCTGGCGTGCAGGCCGGCCGCTAACGACACTCGGGTCATGGCGTAGTGACGCCACGTACGAAGTAATTCACTGGAGTCAAGAACGCCCTGCACTGTGTCGAGGAGTCCGAGCAGCCCCGCACGCAAGGCGTCCTCATGTGTGCTGGCCACCAGTTCGGCGAGAGAGACGGGAACGAGGGGGCTGAGCAGTTGCCCCCGCGCCGTCGTCAGTAGGTGGTCCACGTAGGCCGTCAGGTCGTCGCGCCGGGCTGCCGCCGCGGAGGGATAGCAGGCGTCGACCACGACATGCCCGTCCTCGTTGATCCAGCGCCGGCGCGTGCGTAAGCGGTGGAGTTGAGCCGGCGACAAACTCAGGGCCGGGCCGAAGGCATGGAAGTCGGGCACCAGGAGTTCCCTGCGCCTGGGCACGGAACCACCGCCCGGCCTGCCCGGTCCCTCGGCACCCGCGGGCGCCCCCGACACCCATCCCGGCACATCACCGAGGGCGCTCGTTTGCGGGTGTGCGCCCTCCTTGTAGACGATCTCGGCGTAGAGCGGCTCCGAACCGGTGGCGACGCACACCATGGCGCCGACGGGAAGCGCGGGAGCGCGTTCACCGAGGGTGATCACGGGGAAGTCGTCAAGGCTCAGCGGGCTGCCTCCATAGCCGTCGCCGCCGAGGTCGTAACCGAAGTAGACGGCGTTGAAAGCGACTGTGGCATGCAAGGGCGCCGCGCGGGCCTCGGCGACCGCTTCGAGGTAGCGCCGCAGCCGGCCCCGGTCCTGGCCGGGCACGGCGTCGTAGCCCCGGATCATGGTGGTGGTCAGAAGAGCACGGTCGCCGTACGGGTCAGGCGTCTCCGTTCCGTCGTGATCACTCGATGACGCGGCCGGCCGGCCGCCGACTGCTGCTTGTTTCATACTGGTCCCCACCCATGGCACCTCCGCCGCATCTCAGGCTGCCACTGGCCACCCACGCCCGGCGTGCGGTAGTTCCCGCAGACTATGCCTGCACATGGCATTCCGGAGGGTCTTTCATCACTTTGCGATGGTTCGCAGTTGAGGTGACACCGGTAGCGTGCGGCCTCCGGGCCGAGTCGGGCACCTGGTGTACCACTGTGCGGCCGGGAAATTCGGGTGCGGCGAATGAGTAGGCTGCGGTGCCGTTCTGTCAGAGCTGTCATGCCCATTCGAAAGGCCGCAGTTGAGCACGCCACCGTCGTATCCCGACCCTCGGCAGATGCCAGGGCCGTATCAGCAGGCTCCAGGGCCGTACCAGCAGCCGCAGGCGCCGGGGCCGTACGGCCAGGCGCCGGGGCCGTACGCGCCCGCGCCGGGGCCGTACGCGCAGCCGGGCCCGGGCCAATACGCGCCCGCTCCGGGGCCGTACCAGCAGGCACCCGCACCCGCACCCGCGCCCGTCCCCGCACCCGTTCCCGGCCCGTATCAGCAGGCGCAGCCGTACGGCGGTGGGATGCCGGCCGGTGGGGCGATGCAGGCCTGTCAGTTGTGCGGGACGGGGCCCGCGGCGCAGGTCACGGTGCGGGGGCATCAGGGCATGGTGGTGATGATGCGTTCCCTGCGCCGCCGGGGGACGATGTGCCGTCCCTGCGCGCTGGCCACCTTCCGGGAGATGCAGGCCAACACCATGGTGCAGGGCTGGTGGGGGCCGATGTCGGTGGTCATCACGCCCATCACGCTGCTGATCAACCTCGGCGCCCTGTCCACGATCCGCCGCATACCGGAGCCGGTCGTGGCCGGGCACCGGCCTCCGCTGAATCCCGGCAAGTCGGTGTTCAAGCGTCCGGCGGGGATCCTGGGGCTTATCCCGCTCTGCCTGGTGCTCGGTGTGGTGCTGCTCGCCGTCATCGGCATGGCGGCCGGGTCGAGCGACGACACCGGCGCGGCGCCGACCGTGAAGGTCGGGTCGTGCGTGAGCGGTGACACCGCCGCCCCAACCTGCCTTGCTTCGCTGAGGAGTTAGGGCTCGCCGCGGCGATGCCGGGTGAGTGGTCGTGGCGACGGGCCGGTGCTTTCCGCACCGGCCCGTCGCTGTTCAGTGTTCAGTGATGCGGGAGTCAGCGGCGCCTGGCGCGACGCTTACGGCCTACGTAGACGGCTGCCGCACCCGCACAGAGCAGCAGGGCGACGAGGGACAGGATCCTCCCCACGCCGACCAGACCGGTGTGGGCGAGGGAACCTCCCGGGTTCGTGCCGCCCGGAGCCGGGCCGGTGGAGGGCGCGGCGGACGGCGGCGCCGACGCCGGGGGTGCGGACGGGGACGTGGACGTCGGCGGGGGTGAGGTCGGCGGGGTCGCTCGGGGGATGTAGACGCCGGCGTCGATGGTGTGGTCGACCCCTCCCGGCCTCTTCGGCGCGGTGACGGGCGCCTGCCCGCTGCACAGCCGCCCGCTGGTCGGCGGGGTCACGTTGGAGTCGTGGACCCGGTCGTCACCGGCTCGCGGGAGGGTGAACCGCAGGTCGGTGGCGGCGGGTTGGTCCGGCACCTCGCTGGTGTCGGCGGTGCACACGTCGAACTGCACGGTGTACTTCGCGCCGGGCGTCAGCTGGTAGTCGGCGCCGACCCCGCCGAAGTAGTACTCACCGGCGGCATCGGTCTTGGTCGTGGCGACCTGCTTGCCGTCGGCGTCCAGCAGGTTGATCGTGGCGCCCGGCAGCAGCACCTGCCCGGCGTCCTGGATGCCGTTGTGGTCGCCGTCGAACCACACCACGTTGCCGATCTGGATCGGCGCGTTCGCCGCGGCGTACGCGATGTCGCCGAGGCCGCCGGCCTTGCCGAACCCGTTCTGGTTCGGACCGATGAACTGGTAGGCGTTGCCGGACGGGTCATTGCCGGGGCCGGCCCCGGTGGTGATGTCGTAGTAGCCGGTCCCGTCGGTGATGACGTTGGCCGTCGGGTCCATCTGGGTGCTGACGACCCACTGCTGCTGCGGGATGTAGGCGACCGAGCCCAGCGAGGACTCCTGGTGCGGTCCGGGCTGGTTCGGTGCGCCGGTGTTCGGGAAGAAGTCGCCCGGGAAGTACTCGACGACACCGTCGGCCTCGGCGCCGTCGGCGGCGGCGCTGGTCGCGTGGTCGGGACAGTCGCCGGTGCCTTCCCAGTCGTACCCGCCGGTGGGCTTGGCGCAGGCCATGGTGATGTCGCCGCCGGACATGCCGTTCTCCGGGTCGTCGTTCGACGGCCTCGGGTCCAGCCCGCCCCAGCTCACCACGTCCATGAACCGGTCGCGGAAGCCGAGGATCATCGACCCGTCACGGGCGAAGGCCATGCTGGCCAGTTCCGGCTGCGGGTCGATCATCGTGCCGTTGACCTTGAGGCTGTCCCAGGTCGCCAGGCTGGTGTTCCACGGGTTCCAGAAGTGGGCCTGTGGGTAGGCGGCGTCGCCGCTGAGGACGTTTCCTCGTTCGGCGGTCAGCGGGTGGGACAGCACCGGGGTGAACCGCTTGCCGTCGTAGGTGTAGACGACGGCCTTCAGGTCGTCGCGCTTCTGTGTGCTCTCCGCGGCGCACACCCCGCCGACGTACAGGGTGTTGTCGTGGGTGGTCAGACCGAAGGGCCGCCAGTCGGCGGACGACGCGCAGCCCGGGTCGGGGATCGGCACGGTCGCCTCGGGCGCCGAGGCGGTCGCCCCGGTGGCGTCGAAGCTCACCAGCGCCCGTGTGCGCAGGTTGACCGCGTACAGCGTCTTGCCGTCCTCGGACAGGGCCAGCCCGCCGATGCTCTCCTTGCCCGGCGCGTCGGTGAACCCGGCGTCCTTGATCAGGCGAGCGGTGTCGTGCGGCGTGACCGCGGCGCCCGGCACCTTCGCGAACAGCTTCGGAGCGCCCCCGCCGGCGGCCGGCACGGTGTAGATCGCGTCACCACCGTCGGGCCCGTACGCGGTGTACCGCCGGGCGAACTCCGCCTGGAACAGCCGCTGTCGGTCCTTGTCGTAGGCGAGCCCGAACGTCGTGCCCACCTGCTCCTGCGTGTCCAGTACGGCCGGGCAGGCCGTCTTGTCGGGACAGGTGCCGCGGGCGTTCGTCGGGAAGGCCACCAGTGATCGGGTGTCCGTTCCGCTGCCACCGTTCTGGATCGGGACGAAGTACCGGGAGTCCGGCAGCGCGTAGTCGGCCGGGTCCCACACTCCGGTGATCACCGAGGCGTCCTTGCCGCCGGAGACGTCCACGAACGTGGTGAAGCTGTCGAAGTGGTTCGCCGCCGTGGAGGCCGGCGCCGCCCGCAGATAGTCGCTGTAGGGCGCCGGGACGGTGACGTCGACGCGATATCGGCCGCCCGCCAGTTGGACCGACGGCGGTACCACGACCTTTCCGGTGGCGTCGGTGACGCCGTTGACATGGTGTCCGGTGGGGTCGGTGACGGCGACCCTCATCCCCCGCTGCGGCACGTCCATGGTCGTGTTGATCACGCCGGTGCCGAAGAAGTCCCGCAGTGTCTCGACGGTCAATGTGCCGTCGGAGGTCGTAGCGCCGGCCTGCCCGGCGCTTGTCGCGATCGTACCGGTGACGCCGCCCGTCAATAACAGACAGGACAGCCCCACCCGCAGCAGCCTACGTAATGGCATCGCATTCCTTTGCGTTGTCTACGTCATCGCCCGACTCGGCGAACTGACGGCAACCCCCGCCGGGAGGGTACAAGTTGACGGACCGTCATATAGCAAAAACCGGGAAATCGGAGACACGTCGGAAGGAACTGTTAGCATCGCGCCGCGTGCGGACAGTGAGAATCAAGCGAGGTCTCCCGCGGCGCGTGGCAGGTGGGCGCCGCCGGTTGCCGCGGTTACGGTGGATCGCGGGCGCGCTCGTCCTCGCGGGTGTCGCGGCGATCACGTTCCTGTTCATCGGCGTCGGGGACGGCGGCGGTTCGGCCGGCCGGCGCGCGTTGACGCCGGACGAGGCGAACCGGCTGGCGATCACGCGCTTCCTCAACTACCAGGCGGGGGGCCGCGGGGTGACGATCACCGTGCCGAGCACCGCCGGCGGGCTGGTCGTCACCGGGTCCGTCGACTACCGCGCCGAGATCGGGTACGGAGTGGTGCGCGGCGCCGGGCGCGACACGTCCAGCGACGGGCTGATCCAGTGGACGGCCACCACCGTGCTGGTCCACCCCATGACCGACGTCCCGGCGGCGGCGCCGCCCTCCCCGCCCGCGTCCGGCTGGTACCGCCGGCCGCTGCGGACGTCCGGCAGCGCACTGGACAGTTCTCTCGCCATCGCGCTCGGCCTGGGCAGCGACCGGCCGGACAACGCCGAGCTGCTGCCGCAGAACGGAGCGGCCCGGGTCGGGCAGGACAAGGTGCGCGGACATCGGGTGGACGTCATGGCCGGGCCGAAGTCCGCCGTGGGGGCGGGTACTTCGGGATCCGTGCGCTACTGGATCGGCACCGACGGCACCATGTACCGGGTGCGGGCCGGTGTGGCCTCCGAGCCGCAGCCGCTGGTCATCGACTTCGGCACCCGGAAGTACGTCCCCGTCCGGCCGGCGCCTGGAATCACACCGGCGCGGTAGCCGCCCGTGCGGTGGCCATCCTCGGGTGACCGCCCGCGTGGCGACCGCCCGTGCGGTACCCGTCGTTCACGAGGTCCGCACCCGCGTGCCGGTGGCGAGCAGTGAAGGCGGTGGCAGCGGGATGCCCGTGAGGTCCGGCAGCGCCGGAACGGGCGGCACCACGGTGGCGCCGCTGGTGGTGGCGTCCGGGAACTGCGGCTGCGGACCCGGCGCGCCCACCTCGCTGAACGGGATGCCCCTGGGCGCTGTCGGACTCGCCCAAGTGCCTGATGCCGTCGGCGAATTGGCGTCCAGCGGGCAGGTCGCGGTCGCCGCGAGCCGTGCGGGCACGGTCGTACGCAGCGTGTTGCCGTGCAGGCAGTTGCCCTTGCCATGGGTGGCGGTGGGGAACGTCCAGCCGACGTCGACGCCGTTGGCGGCGAAGGTGTTGTCCGTGATCCGGTTGCCGTCGGGCGGTATGTCGGCGGTCGCGGTGATGACGAACCCCGCGTTGGTGTTGCCGGTGATCCGGTTGCGGAGGAACCGGTTGCCGCTGCCGCCGTCGACGCCGACGCCGATCCCCCAACCACCGTCGGCCTGTTCCGGGGTCCGCGTCTGCTGGTTGTCCGCGATCAGGTTGCCCGCGACGACGGCACCGCGCTGCGGGAGCAGTTTCTCCTGGTGGTCGGAGTTGGTGGTCAGGCCGACGCGGTTGCCGACGAGACGGTTGCGGACCACGTACATGTCACCGCTGGCGTTGGTCCCCTCGTAGCCGACCGCGTTGAGTTCGGCGATGTTGTCCCGCACCACGACGCGGCAGGGCTTGCACTGTCCGACGTAGATCCCCGAGTCGGCGCCGCCCGAGGTGTAGGAGTGCTCGATGACACCGTTCTGCGCGGAGAACGCGTAGATGCCGTACAGCCCGTTGCGGGTCGCGGTCACGTACGAGACCAGGAAGGACTTCAGGAAGGTGACGGGCTCGTCCCCGGTGTCGTAGCCGCCGTTGCCCCCGGGCAGTCCGGCGACCGCCGCCGCCGAACCGGTGACCAGCACCCCGTTCTGCGTGTTGTTCTCCACGGTCAGGTTCTCCACGGCCACCCCGGGCGCCGCGACGACGACGCCGTTCGGCTGCCGCAACCGCCCGTCGATGACGACCTTGTCCCGGGACTCGCCACGGAGGGTGACGCGCGGCGTGCGGATCCTCACCGACTCGTGGTACACGCCCGGGGCGACCAGCACCAGGTCGCCGGGCCGGGCCAGGGACACCGCCGCCGAGATCGTCGGAGCGTCGGCGGGCACCCGGATCGTCACCTGCGCGCCGTGCGGCCGCCGGCCCTTGCCCGAGCCGCCGCCACCGCCACCGCCACCGCCACCGCCGCAGCCGGCCACAAGGGTCAGCGTGCCAAGCACCGCCGCCATCACGCGAAGAGCTAATCGAGGCATGATCCCAGTCTGGCACGATGGCGAATTCCGCGCCGGAATAGGGAACTTGAGCGGCATGGGCGTTTCGTGTGTGGCACCCTGCACACCATGCACCGAGCCGATCACCGCCCGTCACGCCGCGCGTTCCTCGATGTCACCGGCGCCATGGTGGCCGCCGGTCTCACCGCCGGGTGCACATCGGACGCCGCGCCCTCGGGCTCCTCCTCTTCCGCGACGGCCGCGCCGCTCCGGGGTCCGGCTGCGACTCCGACTCCGGCCGCGGTTCCGGCACTGGGCCGGCACCAGGCGGGCGTCACGCTCCCCCAGCCGGCCCAGGGCAACCTGCTGGCGCTGGTGGCCGACCTCGGTGCGGCCGTGGCCGTCGGCCCGCTCCTGGCCGAACTCGGCGAAACCATCCGTGGGTTGACCGCGGGGACCGATCCGCGGCTACTGGGCCTGCCGCCCGGCGACCTCACCGTGACCGTCGGCGTGGGCCCACGGCTGGTGCGCGCGGCCGGTGCCTCGCTGCCCGGCGCGACCGACCTCCCGCGGTTCTCCCGTGAGCGGATCGCTCCCCGGGCGCGCGGCGGTGACCTGCTGGTACAGATCTGCGCCGGCGACGCCCTGCTCGTGCCGGTCGTCGCCGCCGCGCTGCTGGACCAGGCCGGTGACCGCATCCGCGAACGCTGGCGGCAGTCGGGACGCCGGGGCGCGAACGTGCCCGTCGGCGAGGGCCTGGCCGCGCCGCGGAACGTGCTCGGTTTCATCGACGGCATCGTGGGCCCGCACACGGCCGCCGAACAGCGGCGCGACCTGTGGTTGTCCGGGCCCCCCGAGGTCGCCGGGGGCACCCTGGCCGTCGTACGGCGCATGGAGCTGGACCTGCCGCGGTTCGCCGCCCTGTCCGTCGCCGAGCAGGAGGCGGTCTTCGGGCGGCGCCGGGCGAGCGGGGTCCCGCTCTCCGGCGGCACCGCCGCTTCGGGCCCGGAACTCGGGGCCAAGACTCCCGACGGACGCTATCTCGTGCCCGTGGACGCCCATGTGCGCAGGGCGCACGCCACCATGGTCGGCGTCGGCCTCATGCTCCGCCGCTCCTACAGCACCGACGAGCCCGCCCCCGGCCTGCTCTTCGTCAGCTTCCAGAACGACCTGCGGACCTTCACCGCCACCCTCACCCACATGGATGCCTCCGACGCGCTGCTGGGCTTCACCACGACGACCGCCAGCGCGACGTTCCTGATCCTGCCCGGCTTCGACCGTCAACACCCGCTCGGGGCAGGGTTGTTCGGGTGATATGTGGAATTCTGACGGGCCCTCTCGGGCCCGCCGGTTCGCCTCAGAAGTCGTCGGCGCCGTTGCGGAGTTCGGGGGTCCAGTAGCCGGTGAGGGCCTTCGCCGGGTCGACGGCGATGCCGTCGGCGCCGGGTGCGGTGACGGCGATGACCGTCGGGTCGCCCGCGAGCATGACGGAGAACGCCGACACGGGCTCGTTGTCCTCTTCGCGCCCGCCGTCCGACAGCTTGACCAGGGCGTAGGCCGGTTCACCCGCCGCGAGCACGACCGGCGCCTCCGGCTTGCTCTTGTCGACGGCCGGCACGTCCTGCTTGTGGCTCTCCAGGAACTGGATGTGCGGGAAGCTCGTCAGCCGGCAGGAGTGGCGGGAGGTGTTCTTCGCCGTGAGGACGATGTGGGTGTACGGCGCGCCGCCCTGCGTGGCCGCGGTGACGTGGACGTCCCGTGCGGCGCAGACCGGGGCGGAGACGTCGACCTGCTGACCGGTCGAGCCGGGCGACCCGGACGTACCCGTGGAGCCGCCGGTGCCGGTGGTGCCTGCCGAACTCGCCGCGCTGGTCGAGCCGTTGGAACCGGCCGAGCCGGCCGTACCCGTCGTACCCGTCGAACCGTTCGTGCCCGACGAGCCGTTGTCCTTGCCGCCCGGCGGCTGCACGGTCACCGAAGCACCCTCCGTGGGCGCCGACTTGGCGTCCCCGTCGCTCTGGCAGGCGGTGAGGGACAGGACGAGGGCCGTGCCCGCGGCGGCGAGCAGGGCGGTGCGGCGAAGCGTGTTCATGGAGAGTTCCCCCGTGGTGGTGAGGGGCCGAGGCTCGGTGGCGTCGGCCCACGTCGTTCTGTCGGTGTTCGTCGGTCACCGGTCACCGGTCGCCCTTCGCCCGGCCGTTAGTCGGACGGCAGGGTGCTGGCGAACCGGGACGGCAGGGTGCACGCGAACTCGCCGGAACCGCTGTACGCGTGCTCCGGCGGCCCGGTGGTCCGTGCCCTGACCTTGAGTTCATCACCCGCGGGCTCCGCGTCCCATGCGGTTCTCCCGGCAGAACTGTCGTCCGCCATACTTCTGCCGGGGGCTCGCATCCGGACGAGCCGGACGATCGGGGAACATCGACGGTGCGCGGTGGCACGCCTCTCACGGGAGACTTCGGGCAGCGGCTGCGCCACCTGCGGGCACGAGCCGGACTGAGCCAGGAGGCCCTCTCGCACGCGGCCGGGGTGAGCGTGAGGGCGCTGGCCGACATGGAGCGCGGGCGCACGCGGGGGCCGCAGCGCCGCACGGTCCAGGTGCTGGCCGAGGCGCTCGGACTGGACGACGAGGAGGCGGCGGGCCTGGAGAAGTCCGCCGCGCTGGGCCGTCCGCGCCCCCGGACGGCCTCCGGCCCGGCCGCCCCCGTCGCCCTGGCCCTGCCCCGCGACATCCAGGACTTCACCGCCCGCGGCCCGGCCCTCGCCCGGCTGCTGGAGCTGGCGCAGGAGGCCGGTGGGGACCGGCCGGCGGTCGCCGTGGTCGCCGGACAGCCCGGGCTCGGCAAGACCGCGTTCGCGGTGCACGCCGCGCACCGCCTCGCCCCGCACTTCCCGGACGGGCAGTTCGCCCTGGACCTGCACGGCATGGACCCCGAGCCGACCACACCCCGGGACGCGCTCGCCCGGCTGCTGGGCGCGGTGGGCGTCGCGGACGCCGCGATACCGGCCGGCACCGACGACCGTGCGGGGCTGTGGCGGTCGGTGGCGAGCGAGCGGCGGATGCTCCTGCTGCTGGACAACGCCGTGGACGAGGCCCAGGTCAGCCCGCTGCTGCCGGGCGCCGGCCCGTCGCTGACCATCGTCACCAGCCGCCACTCGCTGGCAGGTCTTGAATCGGTCCACCGCAGCGATCTGGCGCTGCTGCGGCGCGAGGAGGCGGTCGAACTCCTGACCCGCATCATCGGCCCGGCGCGGGTGCGGGCGGAGGCGCAGGCCGCGCGCGACCTCGCCGACCTGTGCGGGCACCTGCCGCTGGCCGTCCGGATCGCCGGCCAACGGCTCCTCAGCCGGCCGCACGAACGCCTCGGCAAGCTCGTGGCCCGCCTCGCCGCCGAGGGCCGTCGGCTGGACGGTCTTCAGGCCGGAAGCCTGCGGGTGCGTGCCGCGTTCGCCCTCTCGTACCGGCAACTGCCTCTGGATTCCCGGCTGTTCCTCCGCCGCGCCGCACTGGCCGCCGGGGCGGACTTCAGCCCGGAGACCGGCGCGCTCCTGGCGGGCCTGCCTTACGACGACGCGGTCGCCTGCGCCGAGGAACTGACCGACGCAGGGCTGCTCCAGAGCGATGCCGTCACCGAGCGGTACCGCTTCCACGACCTGCTCAGGCTCTACGCGGCCGAACAGGTCGCGGACGAGGACGGCCCCGAGGCCCGCGACGCCGCCCTCGACCGGACCGCGCGATGGATGCTGCGCCGGGCCACCGCCGCCGCGCTCCACTTCGACGTCGAACACGACCGCACCGCCCCCGACCCACAGACCGCCCCCTACCCGCAGGGCGATCCGTCCCCGCACGGCGACGCGGACCCGCACGGCGACCCGGACCCGGACGGAGCGCCCACCGGCCGGGAGGAGGCGCGGGCCTGGCTGGAGGCCGAGCGCGCCCAGTGGCTCGCCGCGCTGCGCCGGGCCCACAGCAACGGTCACCACCGGCAGGTCCTGGACGCGGCGCAGGCCATGCACTGGTTCTCCGACCTCAACCAGCACTGGGAACAGTGGGTGGAGGTGTTCCAGCGCTCCGCCGACTCCGCCCGCGCGCTGGGCAGCAGGCGGGACGAGGCGGTCCACCTCAACTACCTCGCCTGGGCCCACAACCTCTGCGTCCACGATCCCCACGCCGCGCTGACGAGCGCCGACGCCGCGCTGGTGGCGGCCCGCGACTGCGGGGACGGGCTCCAGGAAGGCTGGGCACTCGGCTACGGCGCGGGCGCGCTCCACCGCCAGGGCCGGATCCAGGAGGCGCACGCGCGACTGCGTGCGGCGGCCGGCTGCCTGGCCTCGCAGGATTCCGCGCAGGCCCGGCTGGCCGAGCTGACGATCCTCAACTCCCTGGGCACCCTGCTCCGCCAGGCCGGCCGGGCGGCGGAGGCCCTGGAGACCCACCGCCGCAGCGAACGGATCTGCCGCGCGGGGATCCCGGGCCGTACGGACGAGCTGATCGCGCTGTACCACGCGGTCGCCCGGCAGCAGATCGGCAACGACCTGGCGGCCCTGGAACGCTGGGCCGAGGCCGAACCCCCGCTCCGTCAGGCCCTCGCCGCCTTCGAGAACGCCCAGATGCCGGCCTGGGCCGGCCCGGCCCGGCTCGACCTGGGCCAGGTGCTCAGTGCCATGGGCCACCCGCAGGCCCGGGAAACCCTGCTCGCCGCCCGCGCCGACCTCGTCACCCTGCGAAGCCCCCGCCAGGCCGAGGCCACCGCGGCCCTCACGGCCCTCGACGAGGCCACCGCCGCGAGGTGAACGGCGGCCGGCCCTTGACGCCGGCCCGCCCGTGCGCGTGACCGGTGTCGCGTCAGCGGTCTCGCGTCAGCCGTTTCGCGGCACGTCGTCCTCACGATCGGGGTCGCTCGGGCCCAGCCGTACGCAGCACTCGCCGGGCTCGGGCGCCAGGACGGCCTGGATCCCGTTGACCTCCAGGCCCCCCAGGTAGCCGCTGAGGAAGGCGTGGTTCATCCCGCACACCAGGTCCGGGGCCTTCGCGGCCAGCGGGTGGAAGGGGCAGTTGCGCAGCCGGAGTCGGGTGGGGGTGTCCCGGACGGGTTCGTAGCCGTACTGGTCCAGCAGGTGCTCGCAGGCGGTCAGGCCGCGCTCGGGTCCCAGGCGGCCCGGTCGGGTCTCCTCCCGGGCCGCCTCGCCCAGCTGCCGGCCGCGGTGTTCGGCGGCTCGCATGGCCGCCTGCGCGGCGTTCTCGTCGGCGCCCTCGGTGAGGACGGCGTCCAGAAGCAGGTCGGCCAGGAGTTCGTGGCGGCGGTCGGGGATGTTCACGGTGATCTGGGCGTCGGTGGGCTCGTACACCTTGGGCTTCCGGCCGACCTTGCGAATCCCGCCGGGCGATTCGTAGCGCGCGCGCAGCAGCCCGGCGTCCACGAGCTTGTCGAGGTGGAAGGCGGCGAGTTTGCGGGAGATGCCGACGCTGGCGGCGGCCTCGTCGCGGGTGACGGCGCGGTCGGCACGCCGGATGAAGGTGAACATGCGCCGGCGCGAGTCATCGCTCAGGACGCTGACGGCGTCGATGGCGCTGCCGGCCCCGTCGGCCTGCGTAGTCGTATCAGAAGCCACCCGACCACGGTAACTCCCATTCAGGTAGGCACAAGTGTTCTTCGCTCGTTGTGGGCTGTGCATCTTGACGCCCTCTCGTAATAAGACCAAGCTTTATTAGTGAAACCAGGGAGGTCGCGATGGCCAGTGAGTCACAGCTTCAGGCGAAGCGCCCGGTCAGCGCCGCGCTCGCCGGGCCGTACGGGCACCCGTTCCATCCGATCCTGGTGACCGTGCCGATCGGTGCCTGGGTGGCCAGTCTGGTGTTCGACATCGCCTCGCACGTCGTGCACCGGCCGGGCTTCTTGACCCAGTCCTCGGAGTGGCTGATCGCGGTCGGGGTGATCGGGGCTCTGCTCGCGGCCATGGTCGGATTCCTCGACCTGCTGGGGATCCCGGCCGGCACCCCGGCCTTCCGCACCGCCCTGGTGCACATGACGCTGAACCTCCTGGTCACCGCCGCCTACGTCGCCAACTTCCTGTGGCGGCACGGCGACCACGCCGACGGCGCAGGCACCGGCATCGGGCAGCTCGTCCTGTCCGCGCTCAGCGTCGCGGCCCTCGCGGTCTCGGGGTTCCTGGGCGGCAAGCTCGCCTACCGCTACGGCGTGCGCGTCGCCGACGAGAACACCCAGGCCGAGGGATACACACCCGGCCACGGCCGGAACGGCACCCGCTCAGCCGGGTGACCCGGCCCCCGCACCCGTCATGACGGCCGGTTCCCGCCGGCTGTCTTCACCACCGTCTCCCCCGGAGTTCCCCATGGCCATCGCCGCACTGATCACCTGGGTGATCACCGCTCTCGGCGGTTTCTACATGCTCGGCATCTGGATCCGACGCGGCGGAATCCGCCGGCCGCAGACCGGCGCCAGCCGCCTTCCCGCACCCGTCGTCTTCGGCCACTTCGCGCTGGCCGCGATCGGACTGGTGGTGTGGATCGTCTACGTGGTGGCCGACAAGAGCGCCCTGGCCTGGACCTCGTTCGGCCTGCTGCTGCCGGTTGCGCTGCTGGGCTTCGTGATGCTGGCCCGCTGGATCCCCGTCTACCGCGACCGCGCCACGGCCGGCGCGGCGGCGGTCGCCACGGGTCCCGGAGCCGAAGGCGCGGTACCCGCCGAACGGCACTTCCCGGTGCCGGTCGTGCTGGCACACGGCCTGCTCGCCGTGGTCACCCTCGTCCTGGTCCTGCTCACCGCTCTGGGCGTCGGCACCGGCTGACCTGGCCGAGCGCCGGGAATCCTTTCGAGGGGCCCCCAGCATGCGAGGGAGGCGGGTCGGAAGATAAGCTCACCGGACACTGCCGCCCGGGGAGGGAACGCGAAGTGATCATCTTTGGTACCAGGGGCTACTTGCACCAGCTCGCGATCATCACGCTCCTGTGCGGGCATTGCGGAAACCCGAGTGCGCACGCGCTCCGCAAGCGGGTCGTCAAGTTCACCCTGTTCTTCGTGCCGCTCTTCCCCATCTCGGTCAAGTACATGACGCAGTGCACCTTCTGCGGCGCCCAGCAGAAGGTGACCGCGGAGCAGGCCGGCCAGCTTCAGGCCCAGGCCGCGCAGGGCCCGGCCGACCTCGCCGGACAGAGCGGCCAAGGCAGCTCGCCGCTCGGGCAGCAGCCGTACCAGGGCTGAAGCCAACACGTCGGCGGGAAGACAACTCAGCCCTCGGTCTCCATCATCCGCAGGCGGGCCTCGGCGGCGGCGACGACCCGCCCTGATTCCTCGGTGATCCGTCCCTCGGTGGCGGTGATCGGGCACGTCATGACCGTGACGGCGAGGCCGTAGAGCTCCGCCGTCGCCGCCACCTCCGCGCGCTGACGGGAGTCGTAGCGGGTGAAGTCGTCGCACGTCTCGACCAGCGTGGTGAGGGACGGGAGCCGTCTCACCAGCTCGGACCGGAGGTCCTGAAGGACGCGCCGCATGTCCTCGCCGCGCTCGTACAGCGCGGGCGCCGCGTCCTGCCTCTCGCCCAGCTCCTTCTCGCGCCGCTCCAGGTCCCGTGCCTTCTCCCGCCGGCCGTCGCTGAGCATGTGGAGCTGGCCCTTCACGAGGGCCGTCTGCGTGAGGGCGGCCGACGTCTTGCCCAGCTCGGACAGCGCCTTTCTCCCGGCCGCCTCCCCGCCACCGCCCGTGGCGATGGATCCGCGGCCGAACCGTGCGAATGTGGCGCTGCGGGCCGCCGCCCCGTGCAGCGTCTTGATCGCCCTGCCGTTGGAGGCGGAACCGAAGTTCCGCACCAGCCGGTAGGCGCCTTCCGGGACCACGTGACCGACGACGAGCGGGACGGCCACGAGCAGCGCGCCGCCCGCCAGCACTTTGACGGCGGTCGGCACGACGATCTTGCGTGGCTGCCGAGGGCCGACGACCGCCTCGCCGTCGACGGCTGGTCTCTCGACCGGGTCCACCTCGATCACATCGACGTGCCGGAGACGTTGGAAGGCGTCACGGACGGGGACGAGGGCCTCGTCGTAGAGCGTCTGCCGCGCCTTCCGCAGGGCGGCGTTCTCCTCGGAGGCTCGCCGGTCGAGCTTCTCCTGGCAGTCGAGCAGACGCTTGTCCCTCTGTCGGTTCGTCTTCGCGAGCCTGAGTCTGACGGTCTCGGCAATGTCGATCGCCACGTTGCCCCCCTTGACAGTCGGTTCGCAGATCTTAGTGCCGGATCAGGCCGTTTCGCCGCGTCCTGACGTGGCGTCGCAGGTATGCGGGCCGGCCGCCCTTCCTCACCGCGGCCGGCCTCACCGCGGGCTGCCTCACCGCAGCCAGCCCCGCCGTGCGGCCTGGGCCGCGGCCTGGAAGCGGGTGGCGGCGCCGAGTTCGGTCATCAGGCGATGGATACGACGCTGTGTGGTGCGCTGACTCCAGCCCTGGACACGGGCGATGGCGGCGTCCGTACAGCCCGAGGCGAGGAGTCCGAGGAGGGCCAGGGTGTCGGCGTCGGGGCTGCCCGGTGTCGTGGCCGGGGTCGGCGGCCTCGTGTCCCGCAGCGGCGTCGCGCGCTCCCACTCCGCTTCGAAGAGGGCCTCCAGCGCCGTCAGTATCGGTGACCGGTGGATCAGATACGCGGCCGAGTGGCCGCCGGGCGCGAGGCTGAAGGGGATGACGGCCCACCGGTCGTCGGCGATCACCAGCTTCAGCGGCAACTCCGTGAGCACCCGCGCCTGTTCACCGGCCCGTATGCTCGGCAGGATGTCGTCCGCGAAGCGCCCCGGCCAGGCCACCGCCGCCCGGTCGTAGAGGACCCGGTGGGCGACACCGGTCCGCTGCCGCCTGCGCTGGATCTCCAGGTTGCTGCCGGGACGTTCGATGTACGGCGGCCGGTCGAAGGCACGGATCTGCTGCCGGGCGGCGTCGGTGAGCCGGTGGACGGCCGTGCTGATGTCCTCGTGGCCGGTCAGCAGCTCCACGGCGATGTTCGGATCGCTGATGCGGTGCGCCTCGCGGTGTTTCTCGGCCAGTTGCTGGACCAGCGAGCGGGCGGCGTCCAGGCGCCGTTCGCGCTCCTGGATCAGCTCGCTGACCGCGACATCGGGGGCGGCGGCGGTGAAGCGCGGTGGCCGGCCCGCCGCTCTGGTCGCGAGGCCGTCCCGCACCAGCGCCGCCAGCAGCCGGCCGACCGCGCTCACGTGCATCCCGCAGGCGTCGGCGATCTCCGAAGCCGTGCTGCGGGGCAGCCCGACGAGGGCGGTGTAGACGAGTTGTGTTTCGTCGCTGAGTCCGACGACGTCAAGTTCCATTACCACTCCGGTCGTTCCTGGCCACACCCCGCCACCTGGCAGAACTCGGCCACAGCTCTATCCTTGCGCCCCCTCCGCACCACTTGGCATCTTCCCCTGGAGACAAGGGGCGTCGTCCCGCAGCCCACCCCCTGCCGCTTGTCCGCGCTCCGAAGAACCAGCAGAAGGTGCCCATGCCGCAAGCCCGACCACCGGTCCCCAGACTTCTGCGCGCCTGCGCCGTCCTCGGCCTGACCGTCGCCGGTACCACCGCGGCGCTGCCCGCGTCCGCCGCGCCGCCGCCCACCGCCCGCACTCCCCACGGCACGTACGGCGACCGGCCTCGGCAGCACCTCGGCGTGCAGCCACGGCATCGCCTCGGACGACGCCGGGTCGCTGGTCAACCTCTCGGCCACCGTGATCAGCGTCAACATCACCCCCACGGGCACGCTCACCCCGCTCGACGAGACCACGGGCGAGGCCGGTGACCCCGTCGGTGTGCGGCTGGGCAAGCCCTCCGCGCTCGCGGTGGACGGCGCCCACGACATCGCCGTCGTCTCGTACCCGACGCCGGCGGGCGAGCCGTACTTCGGTGCGGGGATGTGGGTGCCGGACAACAACGCCACCGGCCGGCTCGCGGTCGTGGACCTCAAGACGGGAACCGTGATCCGGGCGCTGTCGGGCTTCGTCGTCGGCGACCACGGCGGGGCGGAGAACGCCCTCCAACTGGACCCGCGCACCAGGACCGGTTGGACGTACGACCCGAACGACCAGCAGATCCAGCAGTTCAGTTACTAGAGGACACGGCGCGGGTGACCGCCGCCTCCCGAAGGCGGCGGTCACCCGCGGCCCGCCGACCGCCGTCGGCCCATGAACCACCCCCCAGTTGAACCCCTTCCTCCGGCCCTCCCCGGGCCCTTCCCCGATTGGTGACTCGTGCCAATATCCCCGCACTCGAGAGGGTCGTTCGCGGCCTTCCGCCCAGTACGTCGCGGCGCCGCGATCCTCGGCGTCACGGCCCTGGCGTTCCTGGGCGTCCAACCCGCCGCCCACGCCGCCCCTTTCGCCTCCGCGCCGGCCACCAGCGCCGCGCCCCAGCCCACTTCGGACGCCGCCCCCGACCTGGCCCCGCTCTGCGGCACCCCCGCCAAGGGGCACGCGGCATGCTTCGCCATGCACGCGAAGAACGAGCCGACCTCGCTCCGGCTGAACGCGGCCGAGACCCCGGCGGGGCTGGGTCCGCAGGACATCCAGAGCGCCTACAACCTGCCCGCGGACGGCGGCGCCGGGCAGACCATCGCGATCGTCGACGCCTACGACAACCCCGACGCCGAGGCGGACCTGGCCGTCTACCGCAGCCAGTACGGACTGCCGCCCTGCACCACCGCCAACGGCTGCTTCGAGAAGGTGGACCAGCGCGGCGGCACCGACTACCCGGATTCCAACGACGGCTGGGCCGGCGAGATCGCCCTCGACCTGGACATGGTGTCCGCGGCGGCCCCCGCGGCCCACATCCTCCTGATCGAGACCGACAACGACGACCTGCGCAACCTCGGGGCCGGCGTGGACCAGGCCGTGGCCATGGGCGCCAAGTACGTCTCCAACTCCTACGGCAGGATCGGCGACTTCTCCAGCGACCTGGCCACCTACGGCGCCCCGTACGACCACCCCGGCGTCGCCATCGTGGCGGCGAGCGGCGACAACAAGTACGGCGTCTCCTTCCCCGCCACCCTTCCGACGGTGACCGCGGTCGGCGGCACCAACCTGACGGCCGACCCGACGAGCGCCCGCGGCTGGTCCGAGACCGTCTGGAGCCGGGACAACTACGGCCCCGGCTCGGGCTGCGCGGCGAACCAGACGAAGCCGGACTTCCAGCACGACACCGGCTGCGCGGGCCGCAGCGTCGCGGATGTCTCCGCGGTCGCCGACAACGTTGCCGTCTACCTGTCCTTCGGCTCCATGGGCGTGGGCTGGCAGCGCTACGGCGGCACCAGCGCGGCGTCGCCCCTGATCGCCTCCGTCTACGCGCTGGCCGGGTCCCCGCGCCCCGGCACCTCGCCCGTCTCGTATCCGTACGCGACGAACGGTGCCGGCCTCAACGACATCACCACCGGCTCGAACGGCACCTGCACCGCCGCCTATCTGTGCACGGCGGGCCCCGGCTACGACGGCCCCACCGGCCTGGGCAGCCCGGCGGGCCTGGCCGCCTTCCGCAGCGGACCGCACGGCACCCTCACCGGCACGGTGAAGGACGCGGCCACCGGCAAGCCCGTGGCCCACGCGACCGTCGGCTCCGGTCTGGACGTCGCCACGACCGACACGAACGGGTCGTACACCCTGGACCTCCCGGCGGGCACGGTCAAGGACCTCACGGTCAAGGCCTTCGGCTACACCACGAGCACGCCGGTCAGCTTCGACGTCGCCGACGGCCAGGCGCTGACCCGCGACTTCGCGCTGTCCCCGATTCCCCGCGAGCGTGTCCACGGCACGGTCACGGACGGCTCGGGACACGGCTGGCCGCTCTACGCGAAGCTCACGGTGAACGGCTCCCCCGAGGCGCCGGTGTGGACGGACCCGGTCAACGGCACGTACGACCTGTCGCTGCCCGAGGGCAGCGACTACACGCTGAACGTCACCGCCTCCCAGCCGGGTTACGAACCCCTGGCCCGTAAGGTGACGGTGCACACCTCGCCCGTCGCCGCGAACGTGGCACTGACCGCCGACCCCGACGCGGCCACCGCCGTCGGCTACCGGCTCGACCTCGCGGACCACACCGAGACGTTCGACTCCACCACGGCCGCGCCTGGGGGCTGGAGCGTGGCCAACGCGGCCGGTACGAACAACGGCTGGGAGTTCGACGACCCGACCCAGCGCGGCAACTCCACCGGCGGCAGCGGCGCCTTCGCCGACGTCGAGAGCAACAACTTCTCGACCGGCCCGCACCAGAACTCCAACCTGTACAGCCCCGCATACGACCTGTCCACCGCGCAGTCGGCGGAGCTCACCTTCAAGACCTCGTACGTCTACAACCCCTACGAGCAGCAGATGAACGTGGACGCCAGCACGGACGACGGCGCCACGTGGGTGAACGTCTGGTCCGGTCCCAAGTACAGCGACGGCCAACAGAAGCTGACCGTGCGCGCCTCGCTCCGGCAGTTCGCGGGTCACTCGTCCGTACGGCTGCGCTTCCACTTCGTGGCCGAATGGGGCTACTTCTGGGAGATCGACGACGTCGACGTCCAAGGCCGCTCGCTCGCGCCGACGCCCGGCGGCCTGACCGTCGGCACGGTCCGCGACGCCGTGACCGGTGCCGGGGTGGTGGGGGCCACGGTCGCCGACGACGCGGACCCGTCAGCCACCACGGTCACCACGGCGACTCCGGAGGACCCGGCCGTCGGGGACGGCTTCTACACCCTGTTCTCGTCAGGCCAGGGCCGGCACACCCTGCGGGTCACGGCCCCCGGCTACCGGGACCTGACCCACTCGACGACGATCTACCACGACCGCGTCACCCGGGAGAACCTCTCCCTCACCCCGGCCGCGTAACGGCTCTCACCAAGCAGGACACCGGTGCCCACCATCTGGGCACCGGTGTCCTGCTCTGCTCGACGGCGGGGACACCAGCGCGCCCCCGGCCTCAGGGGAACCGCAGGTCCCGGCCGGTCCCGGCCGCGAACGACGGGTCATCCGGCCCCCGGTATCCTGTCGATCATGCGGGTAAGGGCTGCGGCATGATCGACGGTCTCGAACGGGCCGTGCGGATACTGGATCTCTTCTCCTCCGACGCCCCCGAGTGGACGGTCAGCGACGTGTGCCGCGCACTCGACCTCCCCAAGACGACGAGCTGGGACTACATGCAGAGCATGGCCGCTCTGGGCCTCCTGCGTCGCACGGGTCGCGGCCGCTACCGGCTCGGCTGGCACTCCTTCCAACTGGGCCTGCGCGCGCGGATGACCTCGGAGATCTCCGGTCCGGCTTGGTCGGAGATGTGCGACCTGGTCGACGCCCACCACGAGACGGTTCAGCTGGCGTCCCGCTATCGCAGCGAGGTCGTCTACCTGGAGAAGATCGCGCCGCGCACCGGAGTCCGGGTCAACGCGACCCGGGTGGGCGAACGACTCCCGGCGCACTGCACGGCGGCCGGCAAGGTGCTGTTGGCCTACCTCTCCCCCCATGAGCTCCGAAGCATCCATGGCGAGCTGAGGTCTCTCACGGCTCGTTCCATCACCACGCTCCCGGCGCTGGAGGCGGAGCTGTCCTCGGTTCGCGAGCGCGGGTACGCCCTGGACGTCGAGGAAGCCGTCGACGGCATGTGCTGTGTCGCCGCACCGATCAGCAATCGGCACGGCGACGTGTCGTGGGCGCTGAGCATGAGCTTCCTCGAATACCGGCTGCCCACCCACGAAGACGCGTACGCCCGCGCCGTGCTGGAGGCGGCTCGGCGGCTCTCCGAGCACGCTCCGTGACCCGACCCATCGGATCGACCGCGTCCGAGGCGGCGCCTCGGCGTCTGTTCGGCTGAGCCGAACGGCGCGTTGTCGACGAATGTGCGGCGGGCTACGGTCACGGAAACACCGCCCCCTTCGGGTAAATCTCAGATTCGGTTCGCACTGGCCGCGCTATTCACGTGAGTTGCAATCGCGCTGATGCGCTCACGTTCTCCAGCGCGCCCCGGTTCAACGCAATGGAGCTTCCTTGATGGCGAACGCACGCAACAAAGCGATTCGACGGATCGGAATTGACATCGGAGGTACTTTCACCGATCTCTTCGTGGTCGAAGGGGACGGTGAGTCTCGTATCTACAAGTCTCCGACCACCCCGGACGATCCGTCCGTCGGCCTGCTGAACGGGCTGACCAAGGCAGCCGACAGCTTCGGTGAGTCGCTGGAGGACTTTCTCGGCGCGGTGTCCACGATCGTGCACGGCACGACGATCGCGACCAACGCCGTCCTGACCCGTCAGGGGGCGAGGACCGGTTTCGTCACGACGCATGGCTTCCGTGACCTGCTGAACATGCGCCGCGGCATCCGGGAGCGCCAGAACGACTCCAAGTACGCGCCACCGGCTCCGCTGGTCCCCCGCGAGCTCATCGCCACGGTCCGCGAACGTATCGACGTATCCGGCAACGAGCTTGTGGCGCTGCACGAGGACGACGTGCGGGCGGCAGCGCGTCAGTTCCGCGAGCAGGGCGTCGAGGCGGTCGCGGTCTCGTATCTGTGGTCCTTTTTGGCTCCCGCCCACGAACAGCGCACCGCGGAAATCCTGCGCGAGGAACTCCCGGGCGTCTTCATCACGATATCCAGCGATGTCGTGCCCCAGATCCGCGCCTACGAGCGGCACAGCACGACAGTATTGAACGCATTCGTCGGACCCAAGCTGCGGAACTACCTGGCGAATATCAAGCAGCAGCTCGCGAACCGCGGCTTCGGCGGAACCCTGCTCATCGTGCAGTCCAACGGCGGTGTGATGTCGCCCGAGATCGCCAGTGATTCGGCGGTCAACGCGCTCATGTCCGGCCCGGCGGCGGCGCCGGGGGCGGCCCTGCAGTACGCCCGCAGGCACGGGTCCGAGGACGTCATCACCGTCGACATGGGAGGCACCAGTTTCGACGTCGCGCTGGTGCGCGAGGGCGAGTCACTGCTCACCAGCGACAGCGAGATCGGCGGATACCGGGTCGCCCTGCCCATGCTGGACATCCACACCGTGGGCGCGGGTGGCGGTTCGCTGGTGTGGGTGGACTCCGGCGGCATCCTCCGGGTCGGTCCGCAGAGCGCCACCGCCAACCCGGGTCCTGCCTGCTACGGCCGCGGTGGCGAGAACCCCACGACGACCGATGCCGACCTGCTCATGGGCTACCTGAACCCGGACATGTTCGGGGACGGCGCCTTCACCCTGGACGTCGAAGCGGCCCGCACCGCCGTCGAGGAGAGGGTCGCGAAGCCGCTGGGGCTCTCCGTCAGGGAAGCGGTCGAGGGCATCTACCGCGTGGTGAACGCGACCATGGCCGAGGCCGTCAGCGCCGTCTCGGTCAAGCGCGGTGTCGACCCCCGAGAGTTCACCATGGTGGTCGCCGGCGGCGCCGGCCCGATCCACGCCGTGCCGATCGCGCAGGAGCTCGGGATCAACCGCATCATCGTCCCTCGCGAGTCATCGGTGTTCTGCGCCGTCGGCACCCTGCTGACCGACCTCAAGCATCTGTACGCGCGCACCTTCGTCTCGGACATGGACTCGCTGGATCTGGACCGGGTCGGCGAGCTGTACCGGGAGATGCGGGACGAAGCCGTCGAGACGCTCCGCTCGGAGAACGTGGAGGACGACGCGATCGACCTGGTCTTCAGCGCCGACGTGCGTTATATCGGCCAGTTCACCGAGATCGAGGTCCCCCTGGCCTTCGACGGCGACCTCACCCCGCAATCCCTCAAGCAGCTGGTCGCCGACTTCGAGAAGAGGCACGAGGCCCTCAACGGCTACGCCATGCCCGGGGAGCCCACCGAACTCATCAACGTGCGCCTCACCTCGTTGGGTCGCACCACCAAGCCCGCCCTCGCCGACCACGCCTCCGCGGGCGCGGACCCCTCGGCCGCGCGCAAGGGCGCCCGCGAGGCGATCTTCTCCGGCTCGCCCGTCCGGACCGACGTCTACGACGGCCTCGCCCTGCGGCGTGACAACCGCATCCTCGGCCCCGCGATCATCGAGCAGCCCACCACCACCGTCGTCCTCGTCGAGGGCTACGCGATGACGGTGGACGCGCAGGGCAACTACGTCATCGAGCCGGCGAACCGACCGGCCTGAAGGGAATCAGTCAGATGACACCGACGCACCCCACGTCCAACCCCATTCTCGTGGCCGTGATCGGCAGCGCCCTGGACGGCATCACCAGCGAGATGGGTCAAACCATGCTGCGCACGTCGCGCTCGCCGATCTTCGTGGAGGCCCGCGACTTCGCGACCTCCATCTTCAGCGCGGACTGCCGGCTGCTCGCCCAGACCCACTACATTCCCGTCATCGGCGGGGCGACGCCGTTCGCCCTGCGCGCCATCGCGGAGTTCTTCGGTGATGACGTGAACGACGGCGACATCTTCATTCACAATGATCCGTTCGACGGCGGCTCGCATCTGCCCGACATCACCATCGCCCGGCCGGTGTTCTGGAACGGTGAGCTCGTCTTCTGGGCCACGACCAAGGGACACAACGCCGACGTCGGTGGCGGCGGAGTCGTCGGGTTCAACCCCGGGGCCCGGGACGTCCTGGAGGAGGGCATCCGGATTCCCCCGGCCCGCGTCGTCGAGAAGGGCGAGCTGCGGCGTGACACCTGGGAGCTCATCCTCTCCAACGTGCGGATGCGCCCCCTGGTGGAGAGCGTGCTGAACTGCCAGATCGGCGCCACCGCCATCGGCGAGCGCCGGCTCCGGGCGCTCCTGGAGAAGTACGGACCGCAGACCATCGGCGACGCCACCGACGAGCTGCTGCGGGCCAGCGCACGCCAGGTCCGGGCCGCGGTGGCCGAGATCCCCGACGGCGAGTACAGCGCGGACGCGCTGCTCGACAACGACGGCATCGACAAGGACCGGTCCTACCGGATCGCCCTCACGATCAAGGTCGACGGCGAACACCTCACCTTCGACTTCAGCGAGAGCGACGAGCAGGCCAAGGGCTTCATCAACAGCACGATCGCCAACACCGTCTCCTCGGCCCATCTGGCCCTGTTCGGCTGCATCGACCCGGACATCCGCTACAACGCCGGTGCGATCGAACCGATCGACGTGGTCGCCCCCGCCGGCTCCATCACCAATCCCCATGACCCGGCGCCCGTCGCCGCGTGTACCGTCCCGACCTGTGAGGCCATCGCCTCGGCGGTCTGGGTGGCTCTCTCCCAGGCCGTTCCGAGCCGTGCCCACGCCGGCTGGGCCCGCTGGTGCACGCCTGCCACGATGGGGGTGAACCCCCGCACCGGGCGTCACTTCGGCGACCTCCACTTCCTGGGCAAGGGCGGCAGCGGTGCCACCGAGGGCTTCGACGGCTGGGACCACCTCTCCCCCTCGAACACCCTGGGCGGACTGCGCGCTCCGGACCCCGAACTGCACGAGCTGGACACGCCGTACCTGCTGGAGGAGCTCGAGTACCTCCCCGACAGCGCGGGCGGCGGCCAGTGGCGGGGCGGTCTCGGAGTCCGGTACCGGTGGCGGATATTGGCCGACGACATCGCCTGCGCCACCTACGGCAGCGGCTTCATGCCCGAGACCGCGCCCGTGGGCCTGCTCGGCGGCAAGCCCGGCATCGTCCAGAGCCTGACCCTGACCCGCGCCGGCGCCGAGCCCGTCGAGGTCGAGTCCAACTCGTTCTACACCCTCAACAAGGGCGATGTCTTCGAGGTCATCGCGAGCGGTGGCGGCGGGTTCGGCGATCCGCGTCTCCGGCCCGCCGAGCTGGTGTTGCGCGACGTCCGCGAAGGCGTGGTCTCGATCGACGCCGCCCGCACCGTCTACGGCGTCGCCATCGACCCGGACACCCTGGAAGTCCGTCAGGACGAGACCCGGAACCTGCGCGCCGCGGGCTGACCACCTCGCCCCCATCCCGCCTTCGAGCAACAAAGGAAACCTCACCATGGCCAACATCAGCCTCGCCGTGGCCGCGAGC
This sequence comes from Streptomyces sp. NPDC048106, assembly GCF_040706415.1. Lineage (NCBI taxonomy): Bacteria > Bacillati > Actinomycetota > Actinomycetes > Kitasatosporales > Streptomycetaceae > Streptomyces > Streptomyces sp. NPDC048106. The sequence continues at coordinate 140,246 of NZ_JBEZND010000012.1, forward strand.
CACGCTCCGGGCCTGGTCGGCATGTTCGATCAGGCACCCCGAGAGTCACAACAGGTGGTCACCGCCGCCTACGGTTCGTTGGCACGACAGATCCGTGAGGCCGATCTCGATGTGATCATCATGGTGGCCAACGACCACATGGCGAACAATCGAATCCGGGAATACCCGGACTTCGTCGTCGGCATGGCACCCGAGCACCGCGGACCGGCCGAATTCTTCAAGGACTGGCTGGCGTGCGGCGAATACGCGATTCCGGGCCGCCCGGACATCGCCGAGAAGATCCTCAACGGGCTGAACCAGCGGGGCGTGCGTGTCTCCGCGACCCGCGAGAATCTCAACTTCGACGACAACATCTCGGTTCCGGTGGTCAAGACCGAGATCGAAGCCAGCGGCATTCCGATCATCCCCATCCTCCAGAACGTCACGGTTCCCCCCATCCCCGATCAACACCGCTGCTATGAGATCGGTCGGCACCTGGCCGATCTCATCGAGAACGACCTGCCGTCCGACCTGCGCGTCGGCCTCTTCGCCACCGGCGGCATGAGCCACGAGCCCGGCGGTGTCCGGGACTTCTGGATCGACGAGGACTTCGACAACTGGTTCCTCGGCCTGCTCGGGAACGGCAACCACGCCAAGGTCCTCGCCGAGGTCACCCCGCAGCGGCTGGAGGAGGCCGGCAGCGGCGGTACCGGAGAGCTGCTGAGCTGGATCCTCGTCATGGGAGCGATCGGCGAGCGGCGCTGCGACGTCCTCGGATACACCGCCTGGGACAAGTGGCGCTGCGGCATCGGTGCCGTCAGCTGGGACATGACGTCGGCGCCCGCCGGACGCTGAAAGGAGATCATCATGAGTCTGGAAGGCATCAACCTAGCCCTCGTCTCCCACGATCTGGTGCAGGACCTCAAGTGGAACGCCGACCTGCGCCAGGAGTTCGAAAAGGACGAGTCGGCCGTGCTCGACCGCTATGAGCTGACCCCGGCCGAACGCAACGCCATCGCGGAACGGGACTTCCGCACCCTCTACGACCTGGGGTTCCACCCCTACCTCGGGGCGCAGTTCGCCCGGATCCTCTTCGCCAACAACAAGTCCGGCGCCACCAGCGCCGTCCAGCATCTGCTGGCCTCGATCCGGCGGGAACCGGCGCCGGGCCACGGCGAATCGAGCGAAGCGTGACGCGGGAGTCCGCCTGCCCGGCCCCGGCCGACCCGCCGGGGCCCGGGCGCCGCACCCACGAGCTCCCCGCCGGACCGGACACCGTTCGAGTCGGGGTGATCGATCCGGCCGCGCCGCCGGTGCTCACGATCGACCCCGGCGACGAGGTCACCCTGTCCACCTGGGGGCATTGGGGAAACAAGGTGACACCGGACACCGTCATGGAGGACTTCCCCGCCCTGCGAGCGGCCTTCCCGGACGCGCTCGGGCCCCACTCCCTCACCGGCCCCATCCATGTGCGCGGAGCGCGTCCCGGCGACACCTTGGTGGTGGACGTGCTGGCGCTCACGCCCGCGGCACACGGGTTCAACCTGGTGGTGGCCCGGCCCCGGGGCCGGGGCGTCCTCCGCGACCGGTTTCCCGCGGGAACGATCCGCCACTTCGACCTGGACCGCGACTCCATGACCACCACCCTCGGTGGCCGTGTGCGCGTGCCCCTCAAACCGTTCCTGGGCATCATGGGAGTGGCGCCGGCCGAGGACGGTCCGCGGAGCACGGTGGAACCCGGCCGCTTCGGCGGCAACATGGACCTTTCCGAACTCGTTGTCGGCGCCAGTCTCCGACTGCCCGTCTTCCGTGACGGCGCCGGTTTCTACTGCGGTGACGGCCACGCGGTCCAAGGGGACGGCGAGGTGAACCAGACCGCCATCGAAACCGGCATGGACCACGTCCGGTTGCGGTTCACGGTGGAACGGGGAGTGCCGCTGCGTACTCCCCGGGCCGAGACCGGGACTCATCTCGTCTCCACCGGTTTCGGGAAGAACCTCGAGGACGCCGCCCATGACGCGGTGGACGATCTGGTGAGCTGGCTGGCCGAGGAAGGCCTCGACCCGGAAGAGGCCTACAGCCTCTGCTCCATCGCCGCGGATGTCCGCGTGACCCAGATGGTGAACAACGTCGTGGGCGTCCACGCCGTCATCGAGAAGTTCACCCGCCGGTCGTGACCGGCCTCCCGGCCGTCGCAGGACCACACAGTGAAAGGAATGCCGATGACCACGATCGAGATCCCCGGGTATCGAACCGCCGCCTTCTTCGGCCTCGAAGACAAGTGGTTGCCCACCGGTGACGGCGAGCTCACCCACTACCACGAGCTCGGCGAAGGGACCCCGATCCTCTTCCTGCACGGCTCCGGGACCGGTGTCACCGCCGCCGCCAACTGGTGGCTGAACCTGCCCCGCCTCGCGGAGCGGGGGCGCTGCGTCGCCATCGACTCCATCGGCTACGGCCAGACCGTCGTGGCGCCAGGCACCGAATACGGGATCCGGGAGTGGGGCCGGCACGCGCTGCGCGTCCTCGACGCACTGGGCATCGAGAAGACCTGGATCATCGGCAACTCGATCGGCGGCTGGGTCGCCCTTCAGCTCGCCATCGACGCCCCCGAGCGTCTCCTGGGCATCGTCTCGATGGGCACCGGAGGCGCGAAGAAGACCGCGGCCCTGGCGGGCCATGCCAAGCCCGAACTGTCACCGGCCGGCATCCGCCGCACCCTGGAGCAGTTCGTCGTGGACACGGACCTGGTCACCGATGAACTGGTCGGCCTGCGCTATCAGGCGGCCCTGAACGACAGCGCGTCGAGCCGGCTGGAAGAGGTCGTGGCAGCCCGCGACCGCGACCGGGACGCGCTGCCGCTCGACCTCGACGCGCTCTCGGAACTGGAGATACCGCTGCTGTTGATCCACGGGATGCAGGACGTGGTCATCCCGGTCTCGCGGACGTGGGAACTTCTGAACACCATCCCGAACGCCGACGCACACCTCTTCAGCCAGTGCGGGCACTGGTCCCAGGTCGAACGCGCCGAGGAGTTCAACGAGGTGGTCAGCCAATACCTCCGCGGGCACGCGGACCGCTGATCGGAGGTAACGCCCCGGCGGGGCAGGCCGGGGCCAGCGCCCGCTCAGACGATCGGCGTCGACACGGTGCCGATGCCGTCGACCGTCACCTCGACCCGGTCGCCCGCCTTCAGGTACCAGCGCGGTGTGCGGGCCCTGCCCACTCCTCCGGGCGTGCCCGTGAGGATCAGGTCGCCGGGGCGCAGCGGCACCATGGCCGAGATGTAGGCGATCAGGCGGGCGGGCCCGAACAGCAGGTCGCCGACGGCGTGTTCCTGGACCGTGACACCGTTCACGGTGGTGCGCAGCACCGCGGTCGCGGGGTCGAAGCTGTCGGGGGTGACCAGCACCGGGCCCACCGGGGTGGAGCGCGCCCAGATCTTGCCCTGGAGCCATTCGGTGGTGCGGTACTGCCATCCGCGCATCGAGATGTCGTTGGCGACGGTGAAGCCCGCGATGTACTCGCCCGCCTCCTCCTCGCTCACCCGGTACGCGGTGCGCCCGACGACGATGGCGAGTTCACCCTCCCAGTCCATCTCCGGGTCCTCCGGGACGGCGGTCACCGCGTCGGCGGGACCGGTGAGGGTGTCGGCGAACTTCGCGAACAGCGTGGGATGGGCCGGGAGTTCCCGGCCCATCTCGGTGATGTGGCCGGTGTAGTTCAGGCCGGTGCACAGCACCTTCGAGGGTCTGGGGACGAGCGTCTCCAACTCGACGTCGTTCAGGCGGTGTTGCGGTCCGGCCGCGTCGTCCGCGAGCCGCCGCCAGTCGTCGTGCGCCAGCAGGGCGCCGACGTCCGCGTGTCCGGGGATCTCGGTGAGCAGGTCACCGTCGAGGCGGGCGGCGTTCGTGCCGCCGCAGGAGGTGCGTACGGTCGCGAGTCTCATCGGCGGCCCTCTCCGGCCGCGTCGTCCGCCTGCTCCTCGGCCAGCGATCCCCACTTGCCGCGGTGGAAGAGCAGAGGCCGGGTGTCGTCCCGCCGGCCGTAGGAGACGACCTGTCCGACCACGAGGACGTGGTCCCCGCCGTCGTAACTCGCCCAGGGCCGGCACTGGAAGTACGCCGGGGAGCCGCTGATCCGCGGCGCGTTGTCGTCGTCGATCCACTGGACGACGTGGGCGTCCTGCGGCTTGCCGGCGAACCGGAGGGCGGTGGCGAGCTGGTCGTCACCGAGGACGTTGACCGCGAACGGACGGTCGAGCAGGTAGGACAGCGCGCGTGAGGTGCGCTGCATGGAGACGAGCACGAGGGGCGGGTCCATGGACACCGAGGTGAAGGAGTTCACGGTGACGCCGTAGTCGGTGCCTTCGGAGCGGTACGTGACCACGACGACGCCGGTGGCGAACGCGCCGAGCGCGTCGCGCAGTCGGCGGGGGTCGGCCGGCGGGCCGGCTTCCGGCCGCTGAGCGCGGATCTTGGGTTCCCACAGGGTGTCGGTCATCCGGAGCCTCCGGGTCGGTAGGGGTGAACGGTGGGCGGGGCGTGGGCGGGTCCGCGCCGATGACGCGCGGACCGCCCGCCCCGGGTCAGTGGGCCTCGTCGAGTACTTCCTGGCCCTCGACGAACGTGGTGCCGGTGCCCTCGGGCAGCCAGGTGCGCAGCACCGGGTAGAGGGCGACGGAGAGCACCAGCGACACCAGGAAGCCGAGGGCGAAGACGTCGGTGGCCATGAGCGCCATGCCGACGGCGCCGGACACGAGCAGCGTGAGGACTCCGGCCCAGTTCCACTTCTCCACGCGGTGGGTGGCGCTGTCGAACCGTGCCCGGCGGACCAGGTAGAAGTCGGCGATCATCACGCCGCACATGCCCAGGGTCATCGCGCCGAGGTACGCCAGGTACTCGCTGAACTTCGACAGGATGCCGGCGCCGATCATCAGCAGGGCGATGACGTTGCCGACGATCACCATGGCGGCCCGGCCCGGCTTGCGGCCGGTGAGGGAGTCGACCAGGTTCACCAGGGAGAGCGAGCCGGAGTAGGCGTTGATCGCCTGCGCCTTGGCCTGGGCGGCGTAGATGGTGATGAAGCCCATCCAGGCGGCGAAGATGACGAAGAACGCGCCGGTGTTCTGCATGACGAAGGTGGAGCCGGTGGCGGCGGCCGCCTCCTGGGTCAGCCCCTTGTCGTGCGCCATCAGGTAGTCGATGACCTGCGGCATGCCGCCGATCATGACCAGCGAGCCGAGCACGGTCATGACGATGTTCTGGGTGACCGGCCCCGACACGGCCAGGACCGTGACGTCGCGCCGGGTGCGGCAGTAGCGGGCGAAGTCCGTGGTGACCAGGGCGATGGTGCCGGCGGTGGCGCCCATCACCGATATCGCGGACTCGAAGCGCGGCCACAGCCCGCCGGGGACGACGCCCTGGTAGCCGAAGACGTCCATCGGGTCGGCGCCCTGGACCGCGTAGATGTCGACGATCATGTAGATCGTGACGAGGAGCGTGACGACGGTGAGCACGCCGGTGGCGCGCAGGGCGAGCTTGAGGCCGAAGACGGCGAGCGCGATCCACAGGAGCGTCATGGCGCCGTAGAGCACGATGCGCCAGGTCCATGAGTCGGGCAGCCCGAACATCAGCAGCGTGCCCTGGTAGAGCAGGGCGGCCTCCATGGCCAGGAAGCCGAGGATCATGAACGCGAAGACGATCGAGCCGATCAACGAGCCCTTGAAGCCGAAGCCGAAGAACCGGGAGGTGATGGTGGACGACATCCCGGTCTCGAAGGCCATCCGCCCCAGCGCCTTGCCGAGGGCGACGCCCAGGGCGGCGACGAGGACTCCGACGACGAGGCCCACCGTGAATCCGGCGAGCACTACGGTGAAACCGGAGATCGCGAAGACGACCAGTGCGGTGGCGACGCTGACCGGACTGAGCGCCAACTGGAAGCCGCTGCGGCGTTCCTCGGCCGGGACGCTGACCGAGGCGTGGTCCTCGGCGGCCGCGGCCAGCGAACTGTGGGCTCGTCTGGATGGTGTGGTGCTGGTGGTCACGGTGGGTTCCTGTCCTGAGAGTCCTGCGTAGCTGGTGTGGCGATCAGTCCTTGCTGCAGCCCGCGACGGCGATGGCCTCGATCTCGAGGAGGATCTCCGGCTTGGCGAGGGCGGCGACCTCGACCAGGGAGCAGGCGGGGAAGTCGCCGGAGAAGAACTCCTGACGGGCCTTCCACACCTCGGAGTTGTCGCGCATGTCGGTGACGAAGATCGTCATCTTGACGATGTCGTCCATGGCCGCGCCGGCCGCCTCGACGAGGTCCTTGATCTTCTGGAAGACGACCTTCGCCTGGTCATAGGCGTTGTCGCCGAGGAGGGACTCGCCGTCCTGGCCGCGCGCGGTCATCCCGGAGATCAGGATCAGGTCGTCGACGCGGAGGCAGTTCGACCACATCTTGTCCGCCGGCTCACGCACGGCCGGGGAGCAGAAACGCTTCTTCTTCATGTTCGACGTCCTCAGAGGCTGATGCGGTTGTCCCAGGCGGAGGTCCCGCCCCAGTTCACGCACACGCTCTGGCGGCGCGCGAAGCCCTTCCAGGCGTCCGATCCGGCCGTACGGCCGCCACCGGTCTCCTTCTCGCCGCCGAACGCGGATCCGACGTCGGCTCCGGTCGTGCCCATGTTGATCCGGACGATCCCGCAGTCGCTGCCGCGCGCCGACAGGAACGTCTCGATGTTGCCGAGGCTGTTGCTGTGCATGCCGGAGGCGAGGCCCTGGGCGACGTCGTTGTGGATCGCGATGGCCTCATCGAGGCTCTCGTAGGTCAGCACGGAGACGATCGGCACGAAGGTCTCCTCCTGGGCGATCTCGGAGTCCGGGCGCACGCCGGTGACGATGGCCGGCTCGACGTAGAGGCCGGGGCGGTCGATGACGTTGCCGCCGTAGACCACGGTGGCGCCGTCACGCTCGGCGCTCGCGAGGGCCTTCCGGTAATCCTCCAGCGCCTGCTTGTCGATCAGCGGGCCGACGACGGTCTCGGGGTCGCGCGGGTCGCCGATCGTGATCTGGTCGAAGGACTTCTTCATCAGCTCGACCAGCTCGTCCACGATGCTCACGTGGGCGATGACGCGGCGGGTGCTGGTGCAGCGCTGGCCGGTGGTGCCGACGACGCCGAAGGTGAGCGCTTTCGCGGCGAGTTCGAGGTCGGCGGTCTCGTCGACGATGCAGCCGTTGTTGCCGGAGCACTCGAGCTGGTAGCGGCGGCCGAGGGTGGAGCCGACGATGCCGGCGACCTTCTTGCCGACCTGAGTGGAGCCGGTGAACGACACCATGGCGATACGGGTGTCGGCGATCAGCTTCTCGGCGACCGCGTTGTCGTCGGGGATGAAGAGGGAGAAGACCCCCTCGCAGCCCAGCTCCGCCGCCGCCCGGTTCACCAGCTTCTGCACGGCGATCGCGGTCAGCGGCACCTTCGGGCTCGGCTTCCAGATCACCGTGTTGCCCGCGATCGCGGACAGGAACCCGTTCTGCGCCCACACGGCGGCCGGGAAGTTGTACGCGCTGATCAGCCCGACGACGCCCAGCGGCAGCCACTGGTCGTACATACGGTGCTCGACGCGCTGGGACTGCTGGGTGAACCCGTACATCATCCGGGCCTGGCCTGCGGCGAGCGTCGACATGTCGACGGCCTCGCGGAGTTCGCCCTTGGCCTCCATCGTCGACTTGCCGGTGTCGAGACAGACGACCGCGGCCAGGGCGTCGAGGTTCTCCTCGATGAGCTGCCCGATGCGCCGGACGAACTCGCCGCGCCTGGGCGCGGGGACCATGCGCCAGGTCTTCTGCCGTTCGACGGCGGCGGCCACGAGGGCCTCGTAGTCCCGGCCGTTCGACGCGGCGACCCGGCCGACGGTCTCGCCGTCGGCGGGGCACACGGCGTCGATGACCGGCCGGTCCTCCACGGGGCCCCAGCCGGTGGAGTCGGCGTAGGTGCCGGAGTGCAACTGGTCCAGCCCGAACGTGGCAAGGACCGTGTCGGTGTCGAACAGAGTCTTGGTGGCCTCAGCCATCGTCACTCCCAATCTCGATGGGCAGGCGGTGAACACGCCTGGGATAAACGGGACAGCGTCGGTGCGCATCAGTCCTTGGCGAGGAAGTCGCCGATGGTTTCGTCGGTGTGGTACTCGGGCTTCTCGTAGTAGTGCGGGCCGTCGTAGATCTCGATCAGCCGGCTGCGCTCATGGGCCAGGGTCGGGCCGTGCGGGCGGTCCTTCGGGTTCATGTAGAAGGAGCCGGGGCGCAGCCGGAGGCCCGAGTCGGTGTACTCGTAGTCACCTTCGAGGCAGTACATGAACTGGTTCGACGCGTGGATGTGCTTGGTCGGGATGGTGCCGCCCTTCTCGTACTCGAGGAGGGCGATGCTGGCGCCGGTCTCCGGGTTCTTGTGGAGGAAGTACTGGCGGAAGCCGTAGTCCGGGTAGTCGATCCACTGGTCCTCGTCGAGGCCGTCGGCGTGGATCAGGATTTCGAGGGACTTCATGGTGGCGGGGGTGATGTCCATCGTTCTCACTCCGGTCCTGGGCGGCCCGCGGCCACCCACTCGTCGTATTCCTGCCGGCTGTCGGCGGTTGCGGGGAAGAGGCCGAGGATCGAGCGGCCCCTGCTTATGTGGAGGGCGGCGAACTCCTCGTACTCGGCGGCGTCGAGTGCCTCGTGCGCGGCCTCGGCGGCCAGGGCACGGGGGATGACGACGACTCCGTCGCCGTCGCCGAGGAGCACGTCGCCCGGGTAGACGGCGACGCCGCCGCAGCCGACGGGTTCGTCCAGGGAGACGGGGTGCAGGGCGATCGGGGTGGCCTTGGGCGCGTTGCCCCGCTGGTAGCAGGGCAGTCCGGTGTCGCGGACGGCCGCGGAGTCCCGGTAGCCGCCGTCGGTGACGACGCCGGCCGCGCCGCGGTACTTGAGGCGCGCCGCCATCATGTCGCCCATGGAGGAGGCGGCGGTGGACCCGAACGCGTCGATGACGAGCACCGATCCGGGCGGGCACTCCTCGATGGCCCGGCGGTGCAGGTTGTCCTCGCGCCCGTAGCAGGCCATGGTGTCGAGGTCCTCGCGCGCCGGGATGAAGCGCAGGGTGTACGCCGGGCCGGCCATGGGCGGCTGGTCCGGGGACAGCGGCCCGACGCCGGTCATCATCACGTTCCGCAGGCCCCGCTTGAGGAGGACGTTGGCCACGTTGGCCGACCCGACGCGCAGCAGCTTCGCGCGGACCGTCTCGTCCAGCGGACCGGGCGCGGCGCCCGTCGCGCCGGTCACTGGAAGAACTCCAGCGGCGGACGGTTGCCCCACTGCGTGGTGTCACTCGCGGTGCCGTTGAACTTCCCGGGCCGGTAGCTCGCGTCGACGGTGTCACCGTCGGTGTAGTGCTCGACGCGGAAGCCGAACGGGTCCTTCCAGTAGTCGAAGACCTGGCTGCCGAGCAGGTGCCGGCCGACTCCGACGTCCGGGGTGTAGCCCTCCTGGAGGAGGTGGTCGTGCGACGTCATCACCGCGTCCATGTCGGTGACCTCGTAGGCGCTGTGGTGCACGCCCACCCAGTCGGACTGGAGGAGCAGCATGAAGTGGTGGTCCACCAGTTGCTCGCCGAGGTCGAGACGGACGAAGGTGCCCACGATCGGGCCGTCCTCGCCCGGCGGGAGGAAGTAGTCGGACGGCAGGAAGTTGAACCGGTCGCTCAGCCAGGCCATCGACTCGTCGTGGTTCCTCACATGGAGGACGAAATGGCCGAGGCGCGCGATGGTGGCCGGGGCGGTGGACACCCGCACGGAGGAGTTCACCCGGTTCTTGTCGCGGATGTTGTTCGCGACGAACGGGTCCCGGTCCTGGATCGGCTCCGCCTTGGCCCGGCCCCAGATCGCGCGGATCTCGATGCCGTCGGGCATGGTCATCGCGACCTCGTGACCGCCGCCGGGCTCGCTGGACTCGCACACCGGCGAGGATCCCGGCAGCGCGGCGAGTTCGTCGAGGTCGGCGCGGGTGGCGACCTCGATGGACGCCCCGACGAAGCGCTGCTTCTCCGCCTTGCGGGTGACGTGGATGTGGTGCTGGGTGCCGGTGCCCCGCATGTAGAGGGTGCGGTCATCGCTCCCCTCGACCTTCGTCATGCCGAAGGCGGTCAGGAACTCCTCCATCACCTCCAGGTCGGGGGCTTCGTAGGTCACTTGGGCGGCGTCGATCGCCGTAGCCATGGTGTCTCCTTGGCTGAAGTGAGGCGGCTGGGGTGCGGCGGCCCGGACGCGACGGCCGAGGCGCGGGGGCTCGGGTGCGTCGGCTCAGGCGCGGGGGTGGGCCCGGGTCAGGGCTTGAGGACGCTGACGTCGGCGTTGCCGACGAGGTCCGGCACGGTCCAGCCGTCCAGGTCGTACTCGTCCATCGCGCTCTGCGCGAACTCCTTGCAGTAGTCGAGGAGTCCACTGCCGCGGGCGCCGAACAGGTTGGTCTGCCGCGTCACGTCGTTGCTGCCGATGTAGTTGATCTCGTACAGCTCGTGTCGGGCGCCGAACTCGGTGCCTATGGAGTCCCAGAGCATCTTCATGACCTTGACGCGTTCCTCGGCGTCGATGCCGCCGGTGCCGCGCAGGTAGGTGTCCAGGTAGCCGCGGAGCTCGGGGGTCTTGAAGTCGTTGGCGTGGGAGTTGAGGTAGATCAGGCCACTGGCCACGACCTGCTCGATGATGTTCTTGACCTTCGGCATGGCCAGCTGGTTCATCACCCGGTAGGCGCCCGCGAAGTGGGCGTCCGGCCGGATCATGCCGTTCTTCCACGCCACCGCGCTCTTCGCCATCGCGTCGGACAGCGCCCAGAAGGTGTTGCGCCAGGCGATGACCTCGCCGAGCTGGGACATCACGCCGTGGAACTGGCCGGCGCCGGTGACGTCGAGGGCGCGGGACAGCATGCCGACGAGGAAGTCCATCTTCACCGCGAACCTGGTGCACCCGTGCAGCGACGCACGCTCCAGGTAGCCGGAGTGGATGTTGTACTTGTTGGCCTGTTCGAGGTCGTTGTAGACGAACGTGTTCTCCCAGGGGACGAACACGTCGTCGAGGACCAGGATCGCGTCGTTCTCGTCGAGGCGGCTGGACAGCGGGTAGTCGAACGGGCTGCCCATGGCGGCCGCGCGGTACTCGTTCGACGTACGGCAGATCAGCTTCACGCCCGGCGCGTTGGTGGGCGTGATGAAGACCGGCGAGAAGGCCGGGTCCTGGACGGCGACCTGGCCGACGTGGCCGACGAAGGTGTAGTGCGTCAGGGCCGACCCGGTGGCGACGACCTTGGCGCCACTGACGTAGAAGCCCTCGTCGGTCTCGCGGGTGACGCGGACGAACACGTCCTTGCCGGCGTCGGGGCCCATGCCGCGGTCGACCGGCGGGTTCATGATGGCGTGGTTGATGTAGTACGTCTTCTCCTGCGCCTTGCGGTACCAGGCGCGGGCGTTGTCCTCGTAGCCGCGGTAGAACTCGGCGTTGGCGCCGAGGGTGCCGAGGAAGCAGCCCTTGTAGTCGGGCGAGCGGCCCATCCAGCCCCAGGCGATCTTCTGCCACTCGGCGATGGCGTCACGGGAGGCCACCTGCTCCTCCACGCTGGTCGCCGCGCGGTAGAAGCGGTGGGTGAAGCCGCCCCACTCGGTGGGGGTGGTGAGGATGTCCTTGCGCGCCGGGTCGTGCAGGGCGTCGTACATGCGGGCGATCATGCGGGCCGAGTTACGGAAGGCCGGGTGATCGGCGATGTTCTTCACCCGCTCGCCGTAGATCCAGACCTCACGGCCGTCATCGAGACTCTCGAGGTATTCCTTTCCGGTGAAAGGGAGGTACTCCCGGCCGACGGAGTTGTTCGTCGGATCAGCCGACTGGTTCTCGCTTCCCACCTTCATAACGGAGAGCCCTTCTTCTCGTGCATGCGGGTCGACCATCAATTCGCGCAATCACACATCGCAAGCGGCGAAAGGGGATTGATTTCCCTCGCGGTTCTGATCCCGCTCGTGGCGCCGAATTGCCGGGAAGACTGACACGGGGGCCGACGCAGGGCAATAGCTCCACGGCGGCCTCATGAACCCCGGAAGAGGGCGAGGGGTGGAGGGGGCGGGGGCGCCGTGACGGTCGCCACATCGCCTCTGACCAGGCATTCTTGCGCCCCGTTGACTCATGACGACGGGAGCGGGAGCCACGTCAAACGTGACCCGGATCACATGAAATCCAGGGGATATACCGGACAGCCGACTTGACTTTTCCGAGCCTCTCCATATCGAACCCAATGGAGGGGGGTATAGTTTCGTGTATGGCCCGGCATGGTCAGCTTCGGGGCGCGATACGGGGCGGGTCGTGGGGTGAATTCAAAACCATTGCCCGGAACGGCCAGGCGAGCGGTTCTCAGAATCCGCATCCGGCGTGCGCCGGCGAGGTTTTCGGACTGCCGGGATCGCCGCCGGAGATTCAGGCCCCGCCGGCGCGACGCCTGGCCGCGATCAGCCCGGTGGCCTGCAGCCAGCGCTCCATCAGCGGGGTGATCTCGCTGCCGCGTCTCCAGAGCAGGGTGGCCTGCATGGGGGCGAGCCACCGCGGCGGGTCGATGAGGGCCACGGCGTCGCTCCGGCCGGCGATGCGCTCGGTCACCGGGGCGACGCCCAGGCCCGCGGCGACGAACGCGATCGCCGTCTGGGGCGTGGAGACCTCGAGCACCTCGAAGGAGTCGTCGTCGGCCAGTTCGTTCTCCACGACGTCCGGCATGCCCGTGAACGCCGGGATCCGGTACGGCAGGATCCAGCGCCCCCAGCCCTTCCCCTCGGGGTGCTGTTCCCGTGCCCGGTCCCGGGGCACGGCGAGCTTGAGGCCGATCTTCGTGATGGGGTAGTAGTCGCAGATGTCGGTGACGAATCCGGCGTACTGCCGGGGCCCGAAGGGCACGCAGCCCATGTCGAGCTTGCCGTTCCGGATGCCCTCGACGATGACGTCGGGAGTGACGTCGGTGAGGCTGACCCGTGCGCCCGGGGCCTGCTCGAGGAACTCCGCGAGGACGTCGGCGATGAGCTCGTTGATGACCATGGGCTCCACGCCGATGCGCAGATCCCCGACCGCGCCCTCGCCCATCAGCCGCAGCGTCTCCACAGCACGATCCCGGTCGGCGACCAGACGTCCGCCCTTGCTCAGGAGGTAGAGCCCCGCCTGGGTGGGGTGGACGCCCTTCGCGGTCCGCTCGAGCAGCCGCACCCCGAGCTCCCGCTCCAGCTTGGCGATGGCGTGACTCACCGGCGGCTGGGTCATGTCGAGGTTCTTGGCCGCCTGAGAGACCGAACCGGCCTCGACGACGGCCCTGAAGTACTCAAGCTGACGAAAGTCCACGCCGCCCGCCCCTTTCCTGACTTCCCGGGCCTACCGCTGCGCCCGGCTCGGGCTCCCGCAGGTCAGGAGCCCTTCGCGGCCGGCTCCAGAATCGCCACGCACTCCACATGATGCGTCATCGGAAAGATGTTGACTTGAGCAGGGCACACAAAAGACCAGGTCAGGCCCAGTTTTTCGGTCCGCCGTCCCGCTTGCGGGCGCCCAGAGCGTCAATCGAGCGTCACGGCCGGCGGTCGATTCTCCGGCCGCCACAACGCGGTCATGCCTTCCGACTCTCTCGCATGTGGGCGGTTCCGGCCATGGCGGCAGCCCCCGCGCTCGGCGAGTCGGGCACCGAGGAACAGGCCGCGTCCTCCCTCGTCGGTGGCGTCCAGCCCCCATGCGGTGAGCTGGCGGGGCGCCCATGCCCGGGCGTCCGAGACAGCAGCCGGATCGGCTGGCATCTGCCAGTGAGCGGTGTCCTCGCCCGGTACGGCGCGGGTACGTGCACCAGCAGGGGCGCGTCGTCACGCGGTGCTGTGTCCACCAGATCGGCGCGCAGCACCCTGCCGGTCTCGTCCAGAGCGCGGTCCGGGCGGCAGGAGGTGGGGAGCGCCCGTACGAGATGCCGCAATCCGCGGCGGGTTCCTCACCTCCGAAGCCGACCGGCAGGTGGTCGGGTTTGTCGGTTTGCCGCACGAGCTGGTGGTTGCGGATCAGCGACGGTGGTGCGCGGGTGAGCCCCCGCTGGTGTACGGAATGCTCTCGGCGATCGCCAGGTACTCCTCGTCGGGCGACGGTTCGCGGGGCCTGTGCCCGCGCCGCCGCTCATGCCGCGTCGGGCCAGACGGCAATACCGGTCACCGTGACCGCGACGGTGACCGGCTCCGCGGCACCGTGGGTGGCGAGGTGGGTGACGAGGGCGGCTGTCACCCGGTCGTGGACGATTCGGGCGATGTCCAGCGCCCGCCGACCCTCCGTCAGGACGCAGCGCACCTCGATGTGCCATCCGGAACCGTCCGGCGCCCGGTCGGCGCGTATGCCGGCCTCGGGTGGCGTGGTGTCCGCCCGGGTGGGCGCGGCGGCCGCCGCGAGGCGCCGGGCGAGGCGGGGTTGCAGGGCGGCCACGCCAGGAACCGCGCGGGCTGCCTCGGCCGCGACGCCGAGGAGCGCGGTGGTGCCGGTGGCGGTCATCATGCGCCACCGCCCGTCGGGAGGCGGGGACCGAGGGTCGGTCCCGGTTCCAGTACGTCGGCCACGGTGATGTCGACGGCTGTCACCGTGAGCCCCAGGTCCTGTCCGGCCGAGTGGAGGACCGATCGGCGTACCTGGTGGACCCGGTCGGGCAGCGGGCGGTCGAGGGCGGCGGCCAGGGTCATGGTCACCCGTACGTCGGTGCCGTTGCCCTCGGGTACGAGCCGACAGGTCGCGGCCCTGGCACCGGGGACCGTGTCCGCGGCCCGCCTCAGCACCTTCGCCGCGGCGCTCTCGGCGATCCGCAGGTCCCGGTCGGGGTCGGCCAGGGGCAGCAGCCGCCCGAACCGGACCTCCGCCCTGACGACGTCCATGACCCGGTCGGCGAGTGCGTGCAGGCCCGGAGGGTCCTCGTCGCGCAGCGTCCGGGCGGCCGCGTTCACCGTGGCCAGTCCCTCGACCGCCTCTCGGCAGTATGGACAGGACACCGGGTGCGGGTCCGCGGCCGGTGGTGCGTCCCGCGCCTGTTCCCAGACCCGGCTGAGCAGGCGGCCGCAGGGCAGTACCTCATCGCCTGCGATCGGGGGCACGTCGGCGGCGGCCGAGCCGTTGCGGGGCCCGTCGGCTCCGGGCGGTTCGGGAGGCCGCGTGTGCGGGTCGTCTAGCGCCATGGGCCCATCGCCTCCTGCAGGGATCGGCGTGCCCTGAACAGTCTGCCGCGTACCGTCTGCTCGCCGGTACGCGTCACGTGCGCTATCTCCTTGTAGGGCAGGCCCTGCACCTCCCGCATGATCCAGCAGATCCGCTGTCCGGCGTCCAGCTCGGCGAGAGCGCGGGACAGGGCGGCCGTGGCCGCGTCCTGCTCGGCGGTCCGGGCGGGCTGGCTCCACGCATCGCCCGCCGCGGGTTCGGCCACGGTGTCCAGGGGAACGGGCGGCGGCCGGCGGTGGCACATGGTCTGACAGCGGTTGACGGTGATCCGGTACATCCAGGTGCGGAACTCCGCCCTGTGGCGGTATTCCGGCAGGTGGCGCCAGGCGCTGACGAAGGCGTCCTGAACGGCCTCTTCTGCGTCCTGGGGGTTGCCCAGCATGCAGCGGGCCAGGGTCAGGAGGGACCGGCTGTGCCGCTGGACGAGAACGGCGAAGGAGTCCTCGTCCCCCTCGGCCGCCCGTACGGCCAGCAGGCGGTCGGGCAGGTCGCATCCCAGTCGTGGGGAAGCAGTGTGTTCGATCATGACGCTCCCACGCAGGCTCGGAACGAGCGTGTACCCCTGAAATTGGGGTGTGACGCAAGTCACACATCAGGCATGTGAGGAACACGTCGCCCGATATGTCCAACCTGTGACGGGCACCATTCCGGTGTCCGGCCGACCGATCGAGGCGACCGCCATGACGGACAACATCACCAGCGTCGGCGGGGGCAGCCGGCCCGAAACGGGCGTGAGCGCGCTCAAAGGCCGCACCGGGGCCGGGGCTCCGGCCGAGACACGCGGCAGGACCACCATCGCGGACGGTGTGGTGGCCAAGATCGCGGGCATGGCCGCCCGCGAGGTACCGGGCATCCACAGCCTGGGCGCCGGGATGGCCCGCGCCTTCGGCGCCATGCGGGAGCGCGTCCCCGGCGCAGGCGGAGGCGGAGCGGTCACCCGCGGCGTCAAGGTCGAGGTCGGGGAACGGCAGGCCGCAGTGGACCTGGACGTCGTCGTCGAGTACGGCGTCTCCATCGTCGACGTCGCGGGCGGCGTACGCACCAATGTCATCAGCGCCGTGGAGCGGATGACGGGCCTGGAGGTCGTGGAGGTGAACATCGCCGTCGACGACGTCCACCTGCCCGACGACGAGGAGGAACAGACCGAACTGGACGAGGGCCGCGTGAGATGACCGCTGCCGGGAGCACCGCCGTGTCCTCGGGCCCGAGCGGGTGATCACGGCGAGAGGGACGCTCGCGAGACGGGTGAGTGCGAGATGAACACAGCAACGACGGGACTCGCGGCCGGCATGGCCCTCGGCTTCGCCGGCTACTTCGGCGGCTTCTGGGCCTTTCTGCTGGTGCTGGTCCTGGGTGCGGCGGGGCTGATCGTCGGCCTCGTCGTACAGGGCGACCTGGACCTCCGGACACGGAGGCAGCGGTGAAGACCCGGCCCGGTTCCCCCGGCGAGGGGTCGGGCCCGCCCGCGCCGGCCGCCGGGCTGCCGCCCCCGGCCGAGCGGGGCGCAACCGTCATCCCGGACAGGGTGGTCGCCCGTATCGCCGCGCAGGCCGCGCGCGCGGCGCAGTCACGGCGCGCCGCCGTACCGCCCGATCGGGGCGGACCTGCGGCACCCCGCGCCTCCGCCGCCGTCCGTACCGGTTCGGTGCGCCTGCATCTGACCATGGACCTGCCCTACCCCACCGACATCCCCCGTGTCTGCGAGCGGATCCAGCGGGACGTCGCCGAACGGGTCGCCCAGCTGACCGGGCTGCGAGTGGGAGAGGTCCTCCTCACCGTCCGGCGGCGGGTGACCGCCACCGACTCGAGCCGGGGGCGGGTCCGGTGAGCGGCCGGGCGGCCCGGGTCACCGGGCACGCCGTGCAGGAAGGGCGATCGTGATGACATCCGGTCCACGTCCCCCGGGCCGCGGCTCCGCGCCGTCCACGCACCGTGCCGCGGTGCCGCTGACGAAGGAGCCCGACCCTCCCGAACGCGGCGTGCCCACCTCGGACCTCACAGCCGGTGAGCGCGAAGGAGAGCACCGAACCCGTCGCAAGTGGTCCGCGCGCCGCATCACGGCGGCGCTGGTCGCCGCGGTGATCCTCGTGGCCGCGGTCGCGGCGCTCGTCGACGTCGTCGCCGTACGGGTGGGACGTCCGGCGGCGGCCTGGCGGCGGCACCTGGCCGACGGACTGGCGACCCGCCCGGTGGACGACGTGTGGATGCTGACGGGGGCCGCCGTGGCCGCCGCCGTCGGCGTCTGGCTGATCGTCCTGGCCCTCACCCCCGGTCAGCGACGCTGGCTGCCCCTGCGCTCACCCGCCGGCTGCCCGCGATTTCGGGCCTTCGTGGACCGCAACAGCGCCGCCCTCCTGCTGCGCGACGCCGCCATGCGGGTCCCCGGAGTCGGCGCGGCGCACGTCCTGGTGGGCCGCCACCGCATCAAAGCCCGCGCGGACGTCCGCTTCCGAGACCCCCGACAGGTGAAGGACGACCTCACCGCCGTCCTCGACGAGGAGCGCAACCGGCTCGCCCTCGCCCGTCCTCCCCGCATCGCCGTACGGGCGCGGCGACGCACCCGCTGACACAAGACCCGCAGCACCGGAGCCCGCCATGACGCCGCGATCCGCCCTCAACCGCACTCTGCTGGCCCTCGCCGGACTGGTCCTCCTCGGCGGCGGACTGCTCATCCTCTTCGCCGGGCTCGACCTCTACCGGCGGCACGATCTGGCCCCACCCGCCGGCTGGCCCCTGACCACCCCGGCCGACGTCCTGCTCGGCTCCGCCGACCGGGCACGCTGGAGCAGCCAGGGCTGGTGGTGGTGGCCCGCGGTCATCGCCGCTCTCGTCCTCACCGCCCTGCTCGCCCTGTGGTGGCTGCTCGCCCAGCTGAGCCGACGTCGCCCCGGCTCACTGCCCGTCGGCGGCACGCCCCCGCAGGAGGGCGTCGAACTGCGCGACCGCGCACTCAGCGAAGCGATCGCGAACGAAGCCGGTGCCCTGCCGGGGGTAGGCCATGCGGCCGTACTCATCACCGGCCGACCGGGCCGCCACCGCACCCGCATCAAGATCACCCTCACCCCCGAGGGCACGCCCGGCGCCACTCTCGGTGCCCTGTGCGAAGGCCCGATCGGCACCGCGCGTCGGTCCACCGGCCTCACCGACATGCCCGCCGAGGTCCGCCTCCAGGTCAGCCGCCACGGACCACACCGCGTGGAGTAGGGAGGAGAGAGAGCGGCCGTTCCCGTCGACGCCCTTGCGGCCCACAGCAGTTCGCGGGCGCGCCGGCACCACTCCCCGAAGGAGAGATTCCCAATGGTGTTGTCAAGACCCGGGGATTACGCCTCGTGATCGAGTCATGCCGCTGCGGGGGTGAAGCCGGGCACGGTTGCTTCGAAGGTCCGGTGGTCGCGTATCAGTGCCCAGAGCACGTTCAGACGGCGCCGGGCGAGCGCGAGTACGGCTTGCTTGTGAGTCTTCCCCTCGGCGCGTTTGCGGTGGCAGAAGACCCTGGACCCGGGGCAGTGAATGGCGGCGACCTGGGCGGAGAGGTGGAACACGCGCAGGAGTCGTCGACTGTAGCGGCGTGGTCTGCGCAGGTTCCCGCTGACCTTGCCCGAGTCGCGTGGGACCGGGGCGAGTCCGGCAACGCCGGCGAGACGGTCCGGGCTGCCGAAGGCGGTCATGTCACCGCCGGTCGCGGCGATGAACCCGGCGCCGAGCATGTCACCCATGCCGGGCATGCTGGTGATCACGTCGGCGTCGGGATGCTCGCGAAACCGACCCTCGATGAGGGCGTTGAGCTCGGAGATCTCCTCGTCGAGGGCCATCACCTCCCTGGCCAGGGTGTGGACCGTCTTCGCGGCGGTCTTCTCCCCTGGGACAACGGTGAACTGGGCCTCGGCCGCGGTGACTGCGGTGTCGGCCGCGTTCTTTGCGGTACTGATGGTGCGGACACCATGGTTCTTCAGCCAGGTCGCCAGCCGGGCACGGCCTGCCCGACACCATGAAGCGCGCCATGGCCCGCCAGGCCGAGGCCGAGCGGGAGAAGCGAGCGAAGATCATCAACGCGGAGGGCGAGTCCCTGGCCGCAGCCGCGCTCGGCGACGCCTCGGACACCATGATGGCCCACCCCCTGGCGCTTCAACTGCGCAATCTCCAAAGCCTGGTGGAGATCGGTGTCGACCAGAACACCACCGTCGTCTTCCCGGCCCCCCTCATGAGCACGATCGGCGAGCTCGGCTCCTTCCTCGCCCGGGAAACCGCTGCCGCCGCACCCGCCGCGGCAGCGCCACCGGCCGGCACCGGCCGCACGGACAAGTCCCTCAGCCCGGCAGGCAGCGCGCCCGGCACCGCGGCGTGAAGCCGAGTACGGCCCGAGCGATCCGTGGCACCAGGGAGGATTCGTGACCGTCGCTTGTCGCGCGCGTCCTCCGGGCAGCGGCTGATGATGGGAGTACGGCCGAACACGCGGAGCTGATCATGACGGGTTGGCGGGTCAGGGACTACACCCAGGACGATCTCGAAGCGGTGATCCGTGTCGACATGCAGAGCGCCACGACCGGGGAGCCGCCGCTCTTCCCGCTCTCGGACGCCGTGACGGCCCTCCAGACCCGCCACCCGGCGGTGGTGGCCACGGCCGATGACATGCTGATCGGCGCCGCGGTGAGCAGGGTGGAGGGCGAACGGGCATGGATCCTGCGCATCTGCATGGCGCCCGCCTGGCGGCAGCGAGGGCTGGGCAGTGCCCTGGTCACCGCCCTTGAGCAACGGCTCTTCGCCGACGGCGTCCGGGCGGTGCACGCGGTCCTGCCCGAGGGCGAGACCGGTGCCACCGCCCTGCGCAACTGCAACTTCGGCGCCCGCCCCGGGCTGGTCTTCTTCGAGAAACGCGGGCCGGTGACCCCGCAGTCGGCCGGCACGCTGTCCTCGCTCGGCGCGGAGCTGCCGCCAGGGGGGTTGTGGCAGAAGGTCGCGGGCATGCAACGGGAGAAGCAGCTCATCGAGCGGCGCCTGGTCCTGCCGCTGGCCCATCCCGAACTGGCCGCCCAGCACGGAGTGGAACTGCCACGGGCGGTGATGCTGTTCGGGCCGCCCGGGACCGGCAAGAGCACGTTCGCGCACGCGATCGCCAGCCGCCTGGGATGGCCCTTCCTCGAACTGTTCCCCGCCCGTCTGGCCGCCGAGTACGGCCTGGCGACCGGGCTGAACCGGCGCTTCGACGAGATCGCCCGGCTCGACCACGTCCTCGTCTTCATCGACGAGGTCGAGGAGATCGCCGGCGAACGCGGCGGCGCGGACGCCACCGCGGTCGGCGTCGTCAACGAACTGCTCAAGGCGATCGTCCGGTTCCGTAGCCAGGACGGGCGGCTGCTCGTCTGCGCCACGAACAACGTCACCACGCTCGACTCCGCGTTCCTGCGACACGGCCGCTTCGACTACGTGCTGCCGATCGGCCCTCCCGACCACACCGCCAGGACCGCGCTGTGGGAGAGCTACCTGGCCCGAGCGGGCGCACGGGCCGACAGCACGGTACTCGCGTCCGCCAGCGAGGGGTTCACCCCCGCCGACATCGCCCATGCGGCGCGAACCGTCTCCCAGGCTCAGTTCGAGCGCACCTTCGACACCGGAACCCGGACCACCCCCACCACCGACGACTACCTGGACACGATCCGCAACACCAAGCCCACGGTCAGCGCTGCCATGGCCCAGGAATTCGCCCAGCAGACGGAGGAGTTCGCCCGCATCTAGCGTCCAGGCAGGTGGAGAGTCGATCTGCGACGGACGTGTCAGGCCGGCGTAGGTGGCGTGTCGCTGCCCGTCTCGATGAGGATCTGCCTGGCCGCGGTGACGTTGTCGGCCCGTACGGCCCGGGCCATCGCAGCGCGTGCCGCATCGGGCGACGTGTCCGGAGGGACCAGCAGCAGAGAGAAATGGTCCCGGTCGCCCCGGGTGATGAGGACGGTGTCGTCACCGACCGGGAAGGAGTCGATGTGCACGACCCGGCCGACGGCCATCACCCGGGTCGGCAGTCCGTCCCAGGCACTGCCGTCCAGACCGACCCGGGTGATGGGCCCGAGATGCTCGGTCAACGCGGAGATCAGCGAGGGAAGCTCCGCACCGATGTCCCGGGACCGCGGCCACCATGCGCCGTCCAGGATTCCCTCGCGTGCGTGTGTGGTCTCCAGCCGCAGCAGGGCCGTCCCGGGGCGCACCGACCGGTGGACGGCGTCCGGCAGGAGCCTGGGGAGGTCGGGGGTGTCTGAGTCGGCCATGGTGTCCGCCCGTCCGCAGAGAGCAGTACGACCGCAGGACGCGCTGCCACGATACGACCCTGCTACCTCACGGTACTCCGCACGACGCAGGCGCTTCGCCGCAGGGCGCGGTTGCGGAAACACGCAACGGCTCCGGCGTATACCCGCCGGAGCCGCCCTTCCGGGTCATTGCACGTGAGCGTGCGCCGACCCGCCTTCCAGGCTACGTCAAAGGGACCAATCCGCCGTAAGCAATCCTTGCGAGGGTTCACTTCGGTCCGAGAAGCCGACGCGGCGGCTCAGCCACGCCCTTCCTCTTCCATCTCCATCTGCCGGATCCCCTGGTGCGTCAGCGTGATCATCGCGGGCGTGTTACCCCTCCCCCAGTCCACGACAACCCAGCCTTCGCCCGCCAGGTACATACAGGCAGCGGCCATGTCCTGCTCAGGGATACCGAGGTCGGTGCGGAGCTTCGCCCCATCGACGCCCAGAAGTCGATTGCCCTCGGCGGCTTGGTAGAGAGCCCGCATGATCCTCTCGCGGTACGTCTTCCGGTCTCGCAATATCGCCATGACGCGCCTTCCTCTACTGCCCATGGTCGAGCCGAAGTCGATGTCATCCGCAGTCGCCGTCGCGGTGGGGCGCGTCGGAACGATCGCGTCCACCGCCGGGCGACCGTACCTCCGGGGCCGGCGCCCGATCCCCGGCAGAACATCGCTGTAGTGGAAGGCGATGATCCGTTCGTCGTGCTGAGCGTTGAGCTGGTGGATCAGAACGACTCCGACGGCGGTCAGAAGGAGCAGCGCGGCCGCGGCGATGACCGTCATGGTTCTCTCACCTCCGTCGAGCGGTGGGCGAAGGGCCTGGCGATCCGATATGCCGAGGTAGGCACGACGGCCCGACCGGCTCCGCCGTCGGTCTCCCACGCTTCTTCCCTGATCCGGGCGTCGATCCTTTCTGCTGCTTGCCCCCGGGCCGGGGCGTCGATGCCGTCGCCCGCCATCAGCTGCGCGGCTGCCTCTGCACCGGTTTCCGGCGGAATGACCAGCACGTCTCGGTGGCCGTCGGGCAGGGAGAGAGTCAGCCTGTGCGGATCCTGGGCCTCGGTGGACCAGCCCACCTGCACGGTGCGCCCGGCGACGGACACCCAGTGCGGGATGACGGGCCAGTGGGCCGGGTGCACGGTGACACCTGTGATGCGGCCCCAACGTTCGCCCAGTGCGGCCGTCAGGGCGGGCAGCTCACGGGTGAGGGCACGGGAGCGAGGCCACCACGTGCCGTCCAGCCCGCCGGGCGCGGGCGTCAGGGACAGCCGAGCCGGCTGCGGCGGCGCGCGCCTGCTCGATGTCGTACGGTCAATGGTCACGGGCATGGCGCGGACCTGCCCCCGGGCTCGTGGGTGCGGCCCGGCATTGTCGATCCCCGGAAACGGCACCCGCAGCGGAGCCGGTGCGCGAAGTACTCCCGGTGCCTTCACACTACTCCGCTCACCGGCCCGAAAGCCGGGGGTGACCAGGTGTTTTCCTGCCTTAGGAGCCTGGCCGCCGGCGCCCGGCACCGGGCCGGTCAGAGCCAGTCCTTTCGCTTGGACGTCACGTACAGCAGTGCGGACGGGTCCAGGATGACGGCGACGGAGGTGATGGATACGGACTGGCGGCCGAAACCTGTACAAGCAAGGTTTCGGCCCTGGTAGCCGGTCATGCGACTGGCCTGGACCCAGAGGTTCGCCTCCATGACCGGGGCCACCAGGTCCCGCAGTGCGGGCGACGACGTCCCTGATGTCGAGACCGTCGTCCTTGCGGACGGTGAAAGATCAGAAAAGGGCGGATGCCGCGCTCCTCGAGCTGTTGGGAGAGCAAGGGGCCGACTCCGCTCCGAGCGGTACGAGACAGCGGCGTTCCTCCAACGACGACGGCGACGCCGGCACAAGCCGCTGATGCAGCACCCGCCAGCGGAGCAAGCTTCCGCTGCGAGCGGGAATCACGGTCTGCGGTCACGTCGGCCGGAGCGGTCGAGTCGAGCAGTTGCATGAGGCGGCAAGCGCAGGAGGTCCTGCCGGGGTTCCGCGAACATGCGCACAAGTGTGCTGGCGAGAGCCCGAGGGGCGCATCCGGCCACGCCCTGAGCAACCCGAGAGAACTGCAGGTCAGAGCCCCTTTGTAGCGGGCTCCAAAATGGCCACGCACTCCATGTGCGAGGTCACCGGAAAGATGTCGGCCTGAGCAGATGCGGTGAAATACCAGGTCAGAGCGCTATGTCGGCTCTCTGCCTCCCTCTCCACGTGCGCAGAGCGTCAAGCGAGCGTCATGACGACCGGCTCGTCACTTCCCCGGGGACCGGACGGCTGCCACGACGCGGCCACCGCGCCCGTGATCAGCCTGCTTCAGTCAAGGCTGCGTGCGCGGCGGCGAGGATCTCCCCGGAGAGCGGGGAGCCCTTGGTGGCCCGGGACAGGACCAGCGCACCGAACAGGGTGCAAAGGCGGACGATGCCGTCCTGGTCGTCACTGGCCAGGAAACCGGCGAAGTCGGCCACCCCCTCGGCGTAGACGCGACGGGCCTCGCGCCCCCCGCCCTCGCGCGCGATGTCGGTGGCGAGCGCGGCGACCGGGCAGCCGTCCGCCGGGTCGTCGCGGTGCTCGACGGAGAGGTATGCGTCGATCAGCGCCTGCTGGGCGGCGGCGCGCTGCCCGTCGTGCCGCTCGAGCCCGGCGCTGTAGCGCTGGGCGAGCTCGGCGAAGGCGTGGGCGGTGGCCTCGTCGACGAGCGCCTCCTTGGAGGCGAACTGCTTGTAGAAGGCGCCGTGGGTCAGACCGGCCGCCTTCATCAGGTCGGCGACGCTGACCTGCATGCCCTGCTCCCGGAACAGCCGGGACGCGGTGTCCACCACCCGCCTGCGATTTTCCTCCGCCTGCGCCAGCGATACGCGGCCCATGGCCACCTCCCGTTTAGATGTCGACTGGCATCTATCATAGACCTGTGTTTAGATTACCTTCATAATCTAAACAGTTGCGGGTGGCCGCCGCCGCCCGCCACGGCCAGGAGTGAACATGGAACTGAGGAACGCGGTCGCAGTCGTCACCGGCGCCAACCGGGGCTTCGGGCGGCACTTGGCCGCCCAGCTCGTCGAGCGCGGCGCGAAGGTGTACGGCGGGGCCCGACGCCCCGAGACAGTCGACGTGCCGGGCGTCATCCCGCTGCGGCTGGACGTCACGGACGAGGCGTCGATACGAGAGGCCGCGCGCGTGGCGTCCGACGCGACACTGCTGATCAACAACGCGGGCATCTCCACCGGCGCGACGCTGATGGGAGGCGACGTGGCTGAGGTGCGCCGGGAGATGGAGACCAACTTCTTCGGCCCGCTCGCCGCGACCCGCGCCTTCGCCCCCGTCATCGAGGGCAACGGCGGCGGCGCCGTGCTCAACGTCCTGTCCGCCCTGTCCTGGTTCCACCCGGCAGGACTCGGCTCCTACGCCGCGTCCAAGGCCGCCGCTTGGGCGCTGAGCGACGCGACCCGTGAGGAGCTGGCACCGCGCGGGATCACCGTCTCGGCGCTGCACGTCGGCTACATGGACACCGACATGGCCGCCGGCGTGCCCGCCGATCAGAAGGTCGCCGCCGACGACGTCGCGGCCCAGGCCCTGTACGGCATCGAGACCGGCCTGCCCGAGATCCTCGCCGACGAGACCAGCCGGTACGTCAAGCAGAGCCTGTCCGCGGCACCCCAGCCGAACGCGGACTGACGCTCACCCCTCCACCCCGGCGCGACCACCCTCACACCCCTCATGCAAGGACATCTCATGCGCTACACGACCTTCGGCCACCGGACCGGACTGCGCGTCTCCGAGTACGCGCTCGGCACCGCGAATTTCGGCACCGGCTGGGGCGCAGGCGCCGAGCCCGACGAGGCCCGGCGGATCTTCGACCGGTTCGCCGAGGCCGGCGGCACCTTTCTCGACAGCGCGGACGGCTACCAGTTCGGCGAGTCGGAGGAACTGACCGGAAAGCTGATCTCCGCCGACCGCGACCACTTCGTCCTGGCCACGAAGTTCACCCTCGGCGCGGCCCCGCAGCCGGACGTCTCCAAGACCGGCAACAGTCGCAAGACCATGGTCGCCTCGGTCGAGGCCAGCCTGAAGCGCCTGGGGACCGACTACATCGACCTGTTGTGGGTGCACTTCCCCGACGAGCTCACTCCGATGGAGGAACTCCTGCGCGGGCTCGACGACCTGGTGAGCGCCGGCAAGATCCACCACGCCGCGCTGTCCAACTTCCCCGCCTGGCGCGTCTCGCGCGCGGTAACCCTCGCGGACCTGAAGAACTGGGCCCCGATCGTGGGCATCCAGCACGAGTACAGCCTCGTCGAGCGCACCGCCGACCGTGAGCTCCTGCCCATGGCCGAGAGCCTCGGGCTCGGCGCAGCCCTGTGGTCCCCGCTCGGCGGCGGACTGCTCACCGGCAAGTACCGCAGCTCCGCCGAGGGGCGCCTGAGCGACCTGGGCATGGTCATCCACACCGAGAGCACCGGCCAGAAGACCGCCGTCGTCGACGCCGTCCTGGCGATCGCCGAGGAGACCGGCGTGACGCCCGCCCAGGTGGCGGTGGCCTGGGTGCGCGAGCGCGCCGCCCGCTCCGTTGCCACGCTCGTCCCGATCATCGGCCCGCGCAGTCTCTCCCAGCTCGACAGCTACCTCGGCGCCCTCGACGTCCAGCTGACCGATGAGCAGTACACCCGCCTGGCCGAGGTCAGCGCGGTGCCGCTCGGCGTGCCCCACGAAGGGATCGCCGCCACCTTGGACCGCCTCCAGGGAGGCGCCGCCGACCGCGTCACCGCCCCGGTCGTGCCGGTGGCCTGATGGGTGAACGCGGCTGAGGACGAGGTGCGCCCGCGCCGCAGCTAGGAGCGCAACACAGCTGTCTCGTACTGGGAGAAGCCCGGGGCAAGCGGAGACCCCGACCTTTCACGGACGGGAAACGGAACGGAGACAACTATGAAAGCTTTCATGGTCGCGAAGTACGGCGACCAGGCCGGGATGCGCGCCGCCGAAGCACCCGACCCCCAGGTGGGCGCCGACGACGTCCTGGTCAAGATCCACGCGGCGGGCGTCACCCTGGTCACCTGCCACTCCGAGAAAGACCAGGCAGCACCCACCTACAAGGGCGGCTTCGGCTACCACCCGCTGTTGTGCTTCCTGGCCAACACCGGAGAGGCACTGTCCGGCCGGCTACGGCCCGGCAACGCCGGCGCCAACACCGCGAGCGACCACATCGCGGTACTCGACGCACTCGCGCAGATTCCCGACACCTACCGGCACGGCACCGACATCGGGTCTGATGCAGGTTGGGGCGCAGGCTCGGCAGGTCGGCGGCGTCGGCGATGCCGTGCCGACCGGAGCGGTGGTAGAGGGCTCAGGCCGATTCGACGCTGTGGGGTGAGGGCGCGCCCGCCGAGCCGTTCGATCAGGGAACGCGCGGCGCGCAGTGTGCTGCTATGGCCGACGTTGTCGTCGATGACCAGCACGGTTGCATCGCGGGCGTCGGCGCTCAGGCGGTCGCGGTAGACGCGGGGCGCGGTGGCGCGGTGGCGAACGGTGCCGCCGGCGCCGAGGTAGGCGACGTGCCGCTGGTCGTCGAACACGAGGCGGGCCAGGTGCACGTCGATCGGCCGGACGAGCAGGGCGGGAAGGACGCCGCGGGCGGTCAGCGCGAGGGGCAGCGACCCATACAGCGGGGTGAGAACGGCGGTGATGTCGGGCCGGGGTAAGAGCACGTGCTCGGCGAGGAAGCGCAGCTCGTTGCCGGTTGTCGAGCGCGCCGAGTTCGCACCCGGCACGTGCCCGGCCGTCGGCGGGCATCAGAGGTTACAGCTCGTTACGCGCCCCGCCGCGAACCGCTGCCATTCGCCCGTGGCGGCAACCGGCAGCGCGGTCCGCGCCTGTTCCCCGGTGCCGCGGCGGGCAGGTCGGAGAGCAGGGTGACGTAATGCCGCGCCACCGCCTTTCGCCGTCCCGGGGTCGCCGAGCGCGTCGTTCTCCAACGGTGCTCCGGGGATTCGGCTCAGCACCAGATACGGCGGTTCGTCCGCGCCCCGGGCGCCCCCTGCGGAGAGTGGTCGCGTGGCGCAGAAGGCGAGGCCGAGCCCGGCGAGGGTGCGCGGCACTGCCGCCCTCTCGGGCAGCAGTCGGCCCGATCGGGGGCACCTATCGATGATTCGCATGACGGGAACCTTCTCCCGCTTCCGTACCCTCGGCCCACTCCAGCCGTCGCATAAGTAACCGCGAAGTTAATAGTGCATTTCGAGGAATGGGTGCAACATTTTTGCAACAAAAAGACACTCCTGTTAAATCCAGGTGGCTGTGGCTGATTCTATCCTCAAACTCCCGAACGGTTCATGCAGGGCTGACGAACTTTGCAGGTCAAGCCTTGATCGAGACCCGTCAATAGCCCTTTCCTGCTGTCCTGAATTCGTTGGTTGACCGATTAAGTGAGCACTCTCTAGGATCTCTACGAGCTGCCCATTAAAGAACCACATGGTCATTGCAGGTTCTTGACGCCATTCATCGCGCACTGTCCGATTCACGAGGAAGGTGGCGGACGTGGGTTTGTTGGTCAGCGAGGTGTTCCCGGAATTCGATGGCGGTGCGCCCCACGGCGTGTCCCTGCCCGTACGAATAGCGCACGCCCTGGCACGGCGCACTATCTGGCACCTCAACAGCACCGCCCGAGGTGGCGGTGTCGCTGATTTATTGGAGAAGTCCATAAGGCTGCACAATGAGTCCGGATTGAGAGCCCGATGGCTGGTGCTCACCGGTGAGCCCGGATTCTTCGCGGTCACCAAACGGCTCCACCACCGTCTGCACGGCAGTCCGGATCCGGCGGGACCGCTCGGCCCCGCCGAGCGGGACGTCTACGAGTCCACGACGCGGCATCAGGCGCTGGAGGTGCTGGAGCGGGTCGCGCCGGGCGATCTCTGCGTCCTGCACGACCCGCAGACCCTCGGCCTGGCCCCGCACCTCGTCGCCGCCGGCCTGGACGTCGCCTGGCGCTGCCACATCGGCACCGCCGTGCGGTCCGCGGTGGTCCGGGACACCTGGGCCTTCCTCGACCCCTACCTGCAGGCTCCCGCGCGGTGCGTGTTCTCGGCCGAGCGGTACGCCCCGCCCGGCCTGGCCGGGCAGCGGGACAAGGTCGTCGTCCTGCGGCCGTCCGTCGACCCCGCCGCCCGCAAGAACCGCCCAATGACGCGGACGGCGGCACACGACCGGCTGCACGCGATCGGACTCCAGCCCGGACCCGGACGGCCCACCGCCGCGTGCACCGCCCGGATCGTGCAGGACCGGCTCCTTCCGGCGGACGCCCCCATGGTCCTCCAGGTCTCCCGCTGGGACCCGCTCAAGGACATGGCCGGGGTGCTGCGCGGCTTCGCGGACCATGTCGCGTCGGCCCGGGACGACGTACATCTGGTGCTCGCCGGGCCGGAGCCGGACGACATCCCCGACGATCCGGAAGGCGTACGCATCCTGCGCGACCTGTGCGGCGCCTGGGAGGCGCTCGACGGGCCGGTCCGCGAGCGCGTGCACCTGGTCACCCTCTCGCTGTCGGACCCCGACGCCAACGCCGACTCCGTCAACGCACTGCAGCGGCGTGCCGACATCGTCGTACAGAAGAGCCTGCAGGAGGGATTCGGGCTCACCGTCACCGAGGCCATGTGGAAGGGCAAGGCCATCGTCGCTAGCGCCGTCGGGGGAATCACCGACCAGATCCGCGACGGGCACGAAGGCGTCCTGGTACGGAATCCGTATGACCTTGCCGCATTCGGTCACGCTGTTCTCCGGCTGCTGTGGGACAGTGACCTGCGCGAGCGATACGGAACCGCCGCCCATTACCGCTGCACAGATGAATTCCTCATCTACCGGGAATTCATGGACTACTGCTCGCTGTACACAGATCTGCTCCGGCGGACGCCGACCGCCACGCATCCGTGAGCGGTGCGGAACTCCCAGGGATCCGGACCACCGCATCATTTCCTTTCCATCTGTAACCGATGAGGGAGCGACGACGTGGAAAGTCTTGTGCAGTCCACCATCCGTACCCGCCCGGAAACCGACGACGCCTCGGTCTCGGCCTTGACCAAGAACGCCGGAGACCGGCCCGAGTGGCTGGTCCAGGCCATGAAACCGGTCCGCTACGAAGTCCGCATGGTCGACGGCCTCCTCGACCCGGCCCACCCCGATCTGGCCCTGGCCGGCGTCACCGAACGCACCGGCAACCGGCGGTTCATCGTTCTCGACGACCATGTGGAGCGCTGCTACGGGGACCGGCTGCGCACCTATCTGGACGCGCACGGCCTGGAGCCCACCATCTGCGTCCTCGCCGCCGAAGAGCGCACCAAGACGATGGACAGCGTCTCCCATGTGGTCCGTGCGCTCGACAGGTTCGGGATCTCCCGGCGGCACGACCCGATCATCGCCGTCGGCGGTGGTGTCCTGCTGGACATAGTGGGCTTCGCCGCGAGTCTGTACCGGCGCAGCACCCCGTACGTGCGCGTCCCCACGACGCTTATCGGCATCGTCGACGCCGGCGTCGGGGTCAAGACGGGCGTCAACTTCGGCAGTCACAAGAACCGGCTCGGCACCTACTTCGCCCCCGCGCTGGCCCTGTTGGACCGCGACTTCCTGGCCACGCTCGACGAACGGCACATCAGCAACGGGCTGGCCGAGATCCTCAAGATCGCGCTGATTAAGGACATGCGTCTGTTCTCCCTGCTGGAACGGCACGGCACCACCCTGGTGTCGAGCCGCATGCAGGCGCGGGGCGCCGAGGGCGACGTGGTGCAGGAAGTGCTGGAGCGGGCCATCCACGGCATGCTCGAAGAGCTTCAGCCCAACCTCTGGGAGAGCGATCTGCAGCGCCTCGTCGACTACGGGCACACCTTCAGCCCCACCATCGAGATGCGGGCGCTGCCGGACCTGCTGCACGGCGAGGCCGTCGCCATCGACATGGCCCTCACCACCGCCATCGCCCGCCGGCGCGGACTGGTCGCAGAGGAGGAGCAGCGGCGCGTCGGCGGTGTCATGCGCCGGTTACGCCTTCCGCAGTACCACCCGGTGTGCGAGGTGCACAGCCTGGCCGAGGCGCTGGAGGACACCGTCCGGCACCGCGACGGTCTCCAGCGACTGCCGCTCCCGGTGGGCATCGGATCCGCCCGGTTCGTCAACGACGTGGCGGTGGACGAGATCGAGCAGGCCCTCGCCACGCTGGCCGCCGGGGGCCTCGATGCGGCCTGACCTCCAGGTCTCCGACCTCGGCTCCCCGTCGGACGTCCACGGCGTGCACGGCGCGGCCGGAGTGACCCAGTGGCGGTCGCTCGCGGCCGGGCGGGGGCTGCGCGGTCCCTACGAGGCCGTGGAGTGGGCGTGCGTCCCGCCCGGCGGGCTCAGCGGCGAGCATCTGCACAGCCGCACCGAGGAGGCGTACGTCCTGCTCTCCGGCCGGGGCGAGGCACTGCTCAACGGCGAGCCGCACCCGGTGCGGGCCGGAGAGGTGATCCTCACCGGTCTCGGCGCGACCCACGGTCTGCGCAACACGGGCGCCGAGCCGCTGAGCTGGCTGACGCTCGAAGTCCCCGCACCGCGCACGCTGGCCCTCGCCCACACACCCGGGAAGGACGCGCCCATGACGGACCCGCACACCGGTGAAGCGGTCATCGTCGACCTCCAAGAACTGCGGGACGTGGACCCCCGGCCCACCCTCCAGGGCCCGCTGCGCCGGATCCGGCTGCTGGAACTGGCCCCTGGCGCGAGCGAACCCCTGCCCGGACAAGGGAGCGAGCACACGGTGTTCGTGCTGTCGGGCGCCGCGACGGCCACCAGCGGGTCCGGTGACGTCACCGTGCGGGAGGGCATGTCCGTGACCGCCTCCGGCGGCGAGGACCTGACGATCACGGCGTCCACCGCGGGTCTGCGGGCCGTGTGCGCGAGCTTCGTCGTCCCGTCGCCGCACGGGAAGGACACGGCCCTGTGATCGTCACCGACAGCGCCGCCGCCTCGACCGTGCTGGACGGCGACGGCCGCAGCCGCCGCTGGCGCTGCCTCGCGCGCCGCGGCATGCTGTTCAGCGAGTGCGAGTCCGTCGACCACGTGACCCTGGACAAGGACTCCGTGCTCCACGCGGACCCCGAGGCCGGCACCGAATGTCTCTGGTACGTGCTGCGGGGCGACGCCGCGTTCCACACTGCCGGCCACGGCCCGGGCCGCCCCGTCCGAGAAGGCCATGCCGTCCTCCTCCCGGCCGGTGCCCCCGGACGCCTGGTGGCCGACTCCGCCACGGAGGTCGTCGTGGTGACCTGCGTACCGGACGCGGTGGCGCGCCGCCTCCCGGCCCGGGCGCCGTCGCTCCCGGCGCCCGCCCGGGGCATCCCCACCGCGACCAACGTCGACCACATCGCCTACACCGTGCCCGACCTCGACGAGGCCGTGCGCTTCTTCGTCGACGTCCTCGGCGCCGACCTGCTCTACCGCGAGGACACCATCCGCTCCGACGGCGACGACTGGATGCGCGAAGCGCTCAACGTGCACCCACGTGCCACCGCGGACATCGCCATGCTCCGCCTTGGCCCGGTCACCAACCTCGAACTGTTCCAGTACACGGCACCGGACCAGAACCGGATCATGCCCAGGAACAGCGACGTGGGCGGCCACCATCTCGCGTTCTACGTACGCGACATCGACGCGGCGACCGCGTACCTGCGCCGACAGCCCGGTGTGCGGGTCCTCGGCGACGGACCCCGGACCGTGGCGAGCGGGCCCATCGAGGGAGACCGCTGGCTCTACTTCCTCAGCCCGTGGGGGATGCAGATGGAGCTGATCAGCCTTCCCGAGAAGCTGCCCTACGAGGACGCGACCCCGCACCGCCGTTTCGGACCGCGCGCCCCCTGGTCGGTCGCGCCGTGACCGGCCCGACGTTCCGGGTCGGTGAAGGAGGTCTCGCGCCATGAAGGCCAGCGAGGAACTGAACTGCCGCGCCGTACTGTTCGACCTGGACGGCGTTCTCGTGCAATCCGGGGCCGTGGTGGAGCGGTCCTGGACCGAGTGGGCCCGAGATCAGGGCCTGGACCCGGCCCGGGTACTCGCCGCCTGCCACGGCCGTCGGTCCGTCGAGGTGGTCGCCGCGGTCGCTCCGCACCTGGACGCGGCGGCCGAGGCGGCGCGTTTGGAGGCCAGGCAGGCCGCGGACGCCGACGGCCTGACGCGCTGCCGGGGCGCGGACGCCGTGCTCGCCGCGCTGTCCGGCGCGGCCTGGGCGGTGGTGACCTCGGGGACCAGGGCACTGGCCGCCTCCCGGCTGCGCGGTACCGGGCTGCCCGTGCCGGACGTCCTGGTCACCGCCGACGACGTGGCGAGCGGAAAACCCGCACCGGACGGCTATCTGGCCGCGTCCCGCGCGCTCGGTGTCCCGCCCGCGGACTGCGTCGTCGTTGAGGACGCGCTCCCCGGCGTCACCGCCGCGCGCGCCGCCGGCATGACCGTGGTCGGCGTGCAGGGACCGGCCCTCGGCCCCGAGGAATCGCTGGCGAGGGTCGTCGGCGCCGTGGGCGACCTCACTCCCCGGCTCCGCGCGGGACGCATCGTCCTGCTGGGCAGCGCCCGACGGCCGCCGCGACAGACGCGCCCCGGCCCTCCCCGCGGCGGCCCGGACGCCTCGCACGACCCCACCCACCCCTCACGAACACGCGGGAAGGAGGCGTCATGAGCGGAGATTCGCCTGCCGTCGGCCTGGTGACCGCGGGATCCGGCGGCATCGGCCGCGCCGTGGCCGAGGAACTGCTCACCCGGGGCGTCGTCGACCGGCTCGTCGTCGTCGACGTGTCCGAACCCACGGCACCGCTGCCCGCACAGGCCGACTTCCGGCAATGCGATCTGCGGGACACCGGCCGGCTCGCCGAACTGGTGAGCACACTGCCCACCGAGCTGTCGGTGCTGGTGAACGTGCTCGGCGGCGAGCGGCGGCCCCCCGTCGTACCGGTGGACGACGTGGCCTGGCCGCCGCCGGAGGTCTGGGACGACATCATCGACCTCAATGTCTCGGCCGCCTACCGGCTCACGCGCGCCCTGGCCGGCCGACTCGCCCCTGGCGCGGCGGTGTGCAACGTCAGCTCCATCGCCGCGGCGATGCCGTGGGCGGTCTCACCCGCCTACGGCGCCGCCAAGGCCGCGCTGGAGCACTGGAGTTCCTCCCTGGCCGTCCTGCTCGCACCGCGCGCGGTCCGGGTCAATCTGGTCCGGCCCGGATTCGTCTGGAGCCGGCAGTGGGCGGCGGTGGACCGGGCGGAGTTCGAGCGCGTGGTCGCCGACCGGGTCGTCCTGCGCGAGGCGCCGCCGCACAAGAGCCGGGAGCAGACGGCCGCGGACATCGCCGCCGCGGTGGCGTTCCTCTGCTCCTCCGACGCCCGGCATGTCACGGGGCAGGCCATCAACGTCGACGGCGGGGCGACGCTCGTCAGGGCCGCCCGATGACGGACCCCGCCGGGCCGCCCCCGTCCCAGCAGCGGTTTTCAGCCAAGAGAAGGGCACACATCGACATGCAGGAAGAGACCGCCCCCCGGCTGTCCGTGGTCATCCCCACGTACAACCGCGAGAGCCTGCTGGACCGCACGCTCGGATCCCTGGTCCGGCAGGACGTCCCGGTGTCGGACTTCGAGGTGGTCGTCGCAGACGACGGCTCCTCGGACGGCACCGCCGAGCTGGTCCGCTCCTACGCGGACCGGTTGCGAGTGCGCTACCACTTCCAGGAGGACCTGGGATTCAGGGTGGCTGCGGCCCGCAACGGCGGGGCCAGGCTCGCCACCGCGCCCGTGCTGGCGTTCCTCGACACCGGCATGATCGTGGGTCCGCAGTGGGTGCGCGCCCATCTTGACGCCCACGCGTCCGGCCGCCGACAGGCGGTGCTCGGCTACGCCTACGGCTACAACCCCGCGAACCCGAGCCAGGAGATGGAGGGCATCGTCGACACCCTCCCGCCCGAGGAGGTGGTGCGGCGGCTGATCGAGGTGCCGTCCTTCCAGGACATGCGGCTGCCGGACTACGAACGCGTCGGCTTCGACCCCGGCCGTATGGCCATGCCTTGGGTGTTCCTGTGGACGCTCAACTTCTCTTTGTCCGCAGCCGAGTTCTGGGCGGCCGGCGGCTTCGACGAGGACTTCACGGGCTGGGGGGTGGAGGACATCGAGCTCGGGTACCGGCTGCACCGCAACGGCATTGCCATGGTGGTCTCCCGTACGGCGTGGGGGATCGAGCTGCCGCACGAACGGGCGCACGACGAGGCCGCGGTCAGCATCATGCGCAACTGCCAGCGGTTCCTCACCAAGCACCCCGGGGTGCAGACAGAGCTGTACTGGGCGGTGTCCTCCCGGGGGCTCATCGACCCCCTGGAGGTCGAATGGGAGGACCTGCTGGGCTGGACCACGGCGGCCGCCGGGCGGGACGTGGTCGGCGAACTCGCCGAGTGCACACGGCACCTGGCGGAGGGGACCGGTGATCCGGCACGCGTGGCGGTGTTCGGCTGCGGCCCGCGGCTCCCGGCCGAATGGGCGTCCGCGAACGCACGGTTCACTCTCTGCGACTTCGACGACCGGGCCCTCCGGCAGGCCGTGGCCGATGCCCCCGCCACGGTCGTGGAGTCCCTGCACCTGTGCGGGACGCGCACCCCCTGGCCGGACCGGCGGTTCGACCTCGTGGTGGTCACCTCACGGCTCGCGGGCGGCCTGTGGAAACGCTGGGGCGATCACGTCACGGCCGAGGCCAAGCGGCTCGGCGGCGAGATCCGCGTTCCCGGTCCCGACCGTATGTGAGTCCCGCCGGGCCGGCGGCCGAGGCCGGAAAGCACCGACAGGGCTTTATTTTCAGGAACCATGCCTGAAAAATAGCTCAGTCGGTCCGCGCCGGACCACCGCAAGCGCTTGTCGTCATCGGACCCTCCGAGGAGAACCCGCCATGAAAGCGTCGACCGACCGGTCCGCGAGGCAACGCCCCGACGCACGCGCGGCGCGCGTCCGCACCGCGACCGTCTTCGCTGTGCACGGTGCCGTCGCCGGCAGTTTCGCCACCCGCATCCCCTGGATCGTCGACCACCTGCGTATCAGTGACGGTTCGCTGGGTGTCGCCCTGCTCGCGCCGGCCCTCGGCTCCCTGCTGGCCATGCCCCTGGCCAGCAGGCTGGTCCACCGGTTCGGCGGGCGCGCGGCACTGCGCACGCTGCTCAGCGCCTGGTGCCTCGCGCTGTTGCTGCCCTCGCTGGCCCCCGACGTGGTCCTGCTGTTCGCCGGGCTCCTGGTGTTCGGTGCGGCGTCGGGCATGGCGGACGTCGTCATGAACGCTGCCGGGGTGGAACTGGAACAAGAACTCGGCCGCTCCGTCATGGCGAGCATGCACGGCATGTGGGGCGTCGGCGGGCTGGTGGCCTCGGGCGCCGGGTCCCTCGCCGCGGCGGCGGGGGTGGACGCCCGCGTCCACTTCGCCGCCGCAGCCGCTGTCCTCCTCTGCGTCGGGCTGTACGCCACCCAGGGCGTGCTCGACATCAGGCCGCGCCCGGGCCAGCAGCAGCCGCCGCGCTTCGCGCTGCCCCCGCGGTCCGCGCTGGCCATCGGCGCGGTCGGCTTCTGCGCCGTCTTCGCCGAGGGCGCCAGCGGCAACTGGAGTGCCCTCTACCTGAGTTCCGTGGCCCACGCCTCCGACGGCGTCGCCGCGGGCAGCTACACCGGGTTCGCCTGCGCCCTGGCGATCAGCAGGCTGCTCGGCGACCATGCGGTCAGACGGATCGGCGTGGTGAACGCGGTCCGGCTCAGCGGAGCCGTCGCCACCACCGGCCTGCTCCTGGTCGTTGTCGCGCGCACCCCGGCCCTCGCCATCTGCGGCTTCGCCCTGGTGGGCATCGGAGTGGCGGTCGTCCTGCCGCTGTCCTTCGCCGCCGCGGGGGCGGCGGCGGTGGACACCAGCCGCACCATCGCCGGCGTCGCGACCCTCACCTACACCTCCAACCTGCTCGCACCAGCCGTCATGGGCTTCGTCTCCGACGCGACCTCGCTGCCCGTCTCCTTCGCGCTGGTGGCCCTGCTGACCTTGTCACTCATCGTCACGGCCTCCGTGCTGCGCCCGCCCGGCACCCCCGAGAAGGCGGCCACCACCTGACGCCGACGGCGCCGACGACACAGCACCCGAGCCGCCGCCCACGGTGACCCACCGAGGGGCACCGATCGGAGAGACAGCCCGCATGGACATCACCACCGACCGCGCCGTGCTCCGGCGCGGACGCACCGCCACCTCCCTCCTCTTCCTGCTGTTCGGCGCCGCCCTGGGCGCCTGGACGAGCCGGATCCCCAGCGTGAAAAGCCATCTCGACCTCGGCGACGGGCGGTTGAGCGTCGCGCTGCTCGCCTTCGCCCTCGGCGCGATCGTCGGCATGATGGTGCTCGGCCGGCTCACCGACCGCTACGGCAGCACCCGGGTCATGGTGCCCACGGCACTGCTGGAGGGGCTTCTCCTCATCCCGCCGGCCTACATGCCAAACCTCGCGGCACTGATGCTGGCCCTGTTCCTGTTCGGGCTGGTGCACGGCACCTTGAACATCGCCATGAACGCCAACGCGATCGAGGTCCAGCGGGCCTGGAGGCGACCGATCATGTCGTCGTTCCACGCCGTCTACAGCATCGGCGGCTTCCTGGGCTCGGCGGCCGGCGGCCTGTTCGCCCGTCAGGAGCTCAGCGCACGGGCAACCTTCCTCTCGGTGGGCGGCTGCGTCGTACTCCTGGCGCTCTGGGCGGCCCTCTGGGCGCTGCCGACCGGCCCGGGCGCCACCGCACCGCAGGACGCTCCCGCCGGGCCCGCGGGGCGCGGCGTCATACGCTCGCCGCAGCTCTGGTTCCTCGGCGCCCTGGCCATGTGCGCCCTGGTGGGCGAGGGCACGGCGGCCGACTGGAGCGCCGTCTACCTGCACGAGGACCTCGGCGGCTCGCCCGGTTTCGCCGCATCGGCGTTCGCCGCGTTCTCGGCGGCGATGACCGCCGGACGCCTGCTGGGCGACCGGCTCACGGCGCGGTTCGGGCCGGTGGCGCTTGTACGGGCCTGCGGTGTGCTCGCCTCCGCCGGCATGATGGCGGCCCTGATCATCGGCCGGCCATGGGCGGGCGTCGCCGGATTCGCCTGCCTGGGCGCGGGTATGTCCTGCATCGCCCCCCAGGTCTACTCCGCGGCCGGCCAGCGCGACCCGGCCCGCGCGGGTGCCGCCCTGTCGCTGGTTGTCAGCCTCGGCTACGTGGGCTTCCTCATCGGCCCCATTGTCATCGGCAGCGTCAGCTCGTTCGTCGGGCTGCCCGTCGCCCTCGGCCTGCCGGCGCTCCTCGTCTTCCTGGTGGCGCTCGGCGCGCCGGCCCTGCGCCCGGCCGGCCGGACACCCGAGGCCCCCGGCCGCACCCCGGACACCGGACTGGTACCCGGCCCCGGACGCGGCTGACCCGGGCCGTGCTCCCACCGACTCGCCGTATCGCCCAGCGAACAGAGGGACCGTTGCACATCATCGAGTGTCATTTCGAGTTCAGCGGATTCGACGACCACCTCGTCAAGGCGGGCACCTCCGTCTACCTGTGGAACCTGGCCCGGCAGTTCCGGGACCAGGGACACCGGGTCGGCGCGGTCACTCCCGCGCACGGCCTCCTGCCGCTGCTCAGCGAGCGCTACGAGGTCGTCGACCTGGACTGGCGGACGGACGACGAGATCCCGGTGCGGCTGGACCCGGCCGAGTGGCCGGACCAGCCGGAGACGGTACGCCTGCCGATGTCCGTGCGTGCCCACCGGATGACCGTCGA
This sequence comes from Streptomyces sp. NPDC048106, assembly GCF_040706415.1. NCBI lineage: Bacteria > Bacillati > Actinomycetota > Actinomycetes > Kitasatosporales > Streptomycetaceae > Streptomyces > Streptomyces sp. NPDC048106. Next base: position 178,580 of record NZ_JBEZND010000012.1, read on the forward strand.
GGGCATCGGCATCGTGCTGCTGAGCGGCGGCCTGCTGGACACCTACCCGGACACCTTCCACCCGCCCGCCGACCTCAAGGGCCACGACCTGACCTACCTGAAGACCCTCGTCTTCCAGATCGCCGCCGCCCGCTACGTCAGACAGCGGATCCCGGCGGGCGCGGTCGTGCACCTGCACGAGCCCGTCCACCACTACCTCCTGCCCGCGCTGCTCGCCGGACACGGCCACCACGTGGTGTCCACGGTGCAGACGAACCTCGCGGTCAACACCAAGGCGTACGGCCCCGAGGTGCGCGCCCTCCTCCGCCATGAAGGGGCCGACACCTCGGTCGCCGACGGCCTGGCGGACCCGCCGCTCGACGGCCACCTGGAGCGGGCGATGCGCGCCTACCTGCCGCACACCCTGCTCCACACGGACTCCCCGGAGCGTCCCGGCCACGACTACCTGCCGGTGCTGGGCTTGGTGTCCCGCTCCGTCGCCGCGCTGGACTTCCTCTCCGACGGGCAGCTCGCGCACGCGCTCACCCAGGCGGGAACCCCCTTCGAGCAGCTTTTCCAGCAACTGGCCGTGCGCCGCGAACTCCGGGCACGCACCCACCTGTTGACCGTCGGCGGCTGCGCCATCGGCGACGAGTGGCTCGACGTACGGCGGTCCGAGGAACGCCGCCGACGAACCCTGGGCTCCCTGGGGCTGAACCCGGCGCTGCCCACCCTCTACCACAACGCACGGTACTCGGTGCAACACAAGGGCCAGAAGGAGCTGTTCCGGGGGATGCGGCGGCTGCTGGAGGAGGGGCACCGGGTCAACGTGCTGCTGCACTGCCTGTCCCCGCGGCCCCCGAAGGACGAGGACCTGGCCGCGCTGGAACGCGACCAGGCCGGCCTCGTGCGCGTCCGGACCGACCCGATGAGCACGCCGGAACTGATGGACTGGGCGGCAGCCAGTGACTTCTGCGTCTTCCCGTCCAAGTTCGAGATGGACACCTTCCTGATGGCGATGGGCGAGGCGATGGCCGCAGGCTGTGTTCCCATCGCGACCGCCCAGCAGGGGATGCGGCACTTCGGGCACGCCGAGGACCTCAGCGCGCCCGGCGCCACCGGACTGGCGCTGCCCCGCTCGTTCCGGGTGGACGACGAAGCGCTGACCGAGGCTGTGCGTTCCGGCGTGCTGCGCATGCTGACCTTGTGGCGCGAGGACCCGAAGCGGATCGACACCCTGCGCGCCAACGCCGTCGCCACCGGCCGTGGTTTCACCTGGAAGGCAGCCGCCGACCGCTTCCTCGCGGTGTTCACCGCCTGCGCCGAGGGGCGCCGCCCGGCGGACGCGACCCCGGTGGTCCGCTCGGTCCTCGCCGGCGACGGCCGCGATCCGCTCCCGGCCGGACACGGCCGGGCCCACCACACCGGGAACACCGTGCGGGTGCGGTGGCAGGGCTCCGGGATCAGCCGGGTCGAGGTGGTACCGGCCACATCCGACCCCGCCGTGACGGAGCTCACCGGGCGACCCGCCAAAGACCTGTTCACCGGTGAGGTCCCCGGACCGGCACACCTACTGGCGCTGCTCGTCACTGGCCGCGACGGCAGGTCGGCGTGGCACACGCTGGGGGTGGACCGCGAACCCGAGGTGCGGGCCACCGGATCGAAAGTGGTCTACGAGAACCGCTGGATGAGTGTGCGCGAGGACACCACCCTGCGGCACGACGGCACTCCGGGGCTGTACGGCGTCGTGCGCAAGCCCGACTTCGCGGTCGTCATCCCCTACGCCGACGGCGGATTCCACCTGGTCGAGCAGTACCGGTATCCCGTCGAGGGGCGCTACTGGGAGTTCCCGCAGGGTTCATGGGAGGACCGGCCGGACGTCGACCCCCTCGACCTCGCCCGGGGCGAACTGGCCGAGGAGACCGGGCTGACCGCCGCCGAGATGACCTTGATCGGGCACCTGTTCGCCGCCTACGGCTACAGCGACCAGGGCTTCAACGTCATCCTCGCCACCGGCCTCACCCAGGGCGAACCCCGCCTTGAACCGGAGGAGGCCGACTTGATCAGCCGCTGGTTCTCCGAGGAGGAAGTGTGGCGGATGGTGGCCGAGGGCCGTGTCAAGGACGCCTCGACCCTGGCCGCCCTCGCCCTTCTCCAGCGGCACCTGGCGGCCGGCCGGACGGGCCTGTCCGCCGCACACCACAGGAGTTGACACTCGGAAAGGGCACGCATGGAAACCCACGTATTGGTGGTGCACACTCGGCCGAGACCCGGCGCGGGGGCCGAGTACCACCGCTGGTATGACGACTTCCATCTCGACGAGGTGCTCCGCGTCCCGGGCTTCGTCTCCGCCCGGCGGCTCCAGCTCCTCCCTGGCGACGCGGGCGGCGACCGAGCCCCGGGCCTCCCGGCCGGGCCCGGCAGCCACCTCGCCCTGTTCGCGGTGGAGACCGACGACATCGGCGCCACCGTCGCCGCGTTCGAGCGGGCACGGACCACGATGCGGACTCCCGAGTGCCTCGACCCCGACAGCGTGACCTTGAGCTGGTGGCGCTCCCTGGGCCACCGCACCACGATGCCGCCCCCCGACAACCCCGACCACCCGAACCCGGCCCCCGGCCCGACGCCGTCCCATGGAAAGGCCCTGTCACCATGAACGTAAGGCCGGAACTGACGACCGTGCCGACTCCCCGCACCGTCCGGGAGACGGACGGAGTGCGCGCGGTCCTGCTGGCCGGCGGCGAGGGACGGCGCCTGGGCCCCCTCGGGCGGGGCCGGCTGAAACCGCTCGTGCCGTTCGACGGCACCGCCCGGCTGATCGACTTCAGCCTCACCAACGCCCGCCGCTCCAGCTTCCGGGACGTCCTGCTGCTCTCCCAGTACGAGAAACGCCGGCTCATGGACGACCTGCACGCCGTCTGGAACCGCGCCCCCGGGTTCCGCATGCACTTCGCCCCCTACGACCAGGCGTACCGCAGGTCACCCGGCACGCCGCCCGCCGTGCTGCCGCGGCGCACCTGGCCGCAGGAACGGGGCACCGCCGACGCCCTGACCACCAAGGCCGACCCTGTCTTCGAAGGCGACCCATCTGAATCCGAGATCCTGGTGCTGCACGCCGATCACGTCTACCGGTTCGACTACGGCGACATGATCCGTCGGCACCGCGCCTCAGGAGCCGCGCACACGGTGTCGTACCAGCGCATCGAACGACGCTACGTCCACCTCTTCTTCGACGCCGCGTTCCTGCGCCGGTACCTGGAGCGGCTCCGGCACACCGACAAGCAGCACGACATCAGCCGGGACGTCATCCCGGCGATGCCGGCCGACGGCCAACGCGTCCGCAGCTACCCCGTCGAGAGCCACTGGGAGGACAACGGCACCGTGGACCGCTACCACCTGGGCCTGCTGGGCAGGCCCCCCATCCTGCCCCTGACCGACCCGCCTCTCACCGTGCGCCCCGAGCTGACCCCCCGGTTCGTCGAGGAGGGCGACGGCGTCCGTTCCCGCATCGTCCGGGACGACCTCGTCAACCCCGGTCTTCTCGACCACTGCGTGACCTACCCCGGCGTACGCATCGGCACCGGCGCCACCGTACGGGACTCCGTGCTCCTGCCGGGAGCCCGCATACCCGACGGAGCCCGGCTGGAGTCGGCCATCGTGCTGGGGGACGACACCGTAGAGCACTGCGTCCCGGAGCCCGCCACCATCAGGACAGCGTCGTGAGCGCCGCTGCCAAGGCCGCGCCCGGCCCGCGCCCCCACATCGTGGCCGATCTGGGCGGCACCAGCCTGCGCATCGGCCGGATCGCGGCCCACGGCGGCGTCGCGGCGGTGCGCCGGGTCACCACCGACGGCATCGGCCGCCACGGCCCGCGGCCCGCCCGCACCCCGCAGCGCCGGGTCCTGGACCAACTCGTCCGCGAACTGGAGGAGTACCTGTCCTCGCCCGACGGCCGCGGCGCGAGCGCGGTGGGCCTCTCCTTCGCCGGCCCGATGGCCAAGGACGGCGTCGTCCGCGCGGCCCCCACCCTGTGGGGTGCCGAGGCCGACCCCGTGCACGTCGGCGATCTGCTCTCGGCGAGACTCGGCCTGCCGGTGCTGGTCGCCAACGACATCACCGCCGCGGCCTGGCGCTACGCCGAGACGGAAACAGAGCCCTTCTGCCTCATCACCATCAGCTCCGGTATCGGCAGCAAGGTCTTCCGGCAGGGCGAGGTCCTCGTCGACGACCAAGGGCACGGCGGTGAACTGGGGCACTGGCGGATCGATCTGAGCGAGGACGCGGCGCCCTGCGACTGCGGCGGCCGGGGCCACCTCGGCGCCGTCGCCTCCGGCCGCGGCATCCTGCGCGGGGCCCGCAAAGCCGCCGCGGCCGACCCGGCGGCATTCGCCCGCTCGGTGCTCGCCGCACCCGCCGGACACCGGCCGGAGGGCATCACCAACGAGGCACTGGCCCGGGCCGTCCGCGCGGGCGACCCCTTCGCGACGAGCACCCTGCGCGGTTCGCTGCGCCCGCTCGCCTCGGCCGTCAACTGCCTGTTCACGGCCATCGGTATCCGGCGGTACCTGTTCATCGGCGGCTTCGCCGTCGCCGTGGGGGAGCGGTTCGTGTCCCTGCTGGGCGACGAACTCGTCCGCCACGGCTGCTTCGGCCTGGACAGCGCCGAGACCCGCGCCATGCTCGCGCTCGGCGCCACCGACGACGACCACTGCCTGATCGGCATGGGCCGCATGCTGGAGCGGTCCTTGCACCTCACCCCCGTCCTGGAGGACAGCGTATGAGCACCCTGGTCATAGGCAGCGGATTCGTCGGACGGGCCGTCGCCGACCATCTTCTGCGCTCCGGTGAGCAGGCCGTGCTGGCATCGCGGACACCACCTCTCGCCGACACCGGCCGCCGGCCGCCGTGGTCGGCCCTCGACGTCACCGACCCGACGGCGGTCCGAAGGGTCATCGACGCCACGAACGCCGAGCGGATCGTCCTCGTCCACGGCCCGTCGGACGTCACCTGGTGCGAGGAACACCCCGAGGAGAGCCTGCGCGGACACGCCGGGGCGGCACGCGTTGTGGCCAAGGCGGCCGACGACCGGCGGATCGTGCTGATCTCCACCGACAACGTCTTCGACGGCACAGACCGGGCCCCCGACGAGACCAGCCCGCCCCGCCCCGCCAACGCCTACGGCAGGGCCAAGCTCGCCGCCGAACGAATCCTCGCCGAACGGGGCGGCGCCACGACGGTGCTGCGGGTGAGCCTCATCTACGGCTGGGAGCCCGCCACCGCCCCGAAGTGGCTCAACTTCTTCGCGTCCTGCGTGCACCGGCTGCGCGCGGGAGAGCACATCACGGCCCCGACCGATCAGTGGACCACCCCGGTGCTCGTCGAGGACGTGGCGGCGGTCACCGCCGCCGTGCTGCCGGCACCGGCGCCCGTACTCCTGCACCTGGGCGGACCCGAGCGGATCTCCCGCGCCGACTGGGCCCGGCTCATCGCACGCGAACTGGGCCTGCCGCCCGAGCGGGTGACGGGGCAGCCGCGCGCCCTCGGCCGTTACGCCTCCCGTCCGCAGAACACCTGTCTGGCGAGCACCCTGCTCACGACCCACCCGGCCACGGCAGGCGTCCCGGTGCGTGGAGCCCACGACGGCACCCGCCTCCTGCTCACCCGCACGGAACGCGCCGTCGCGCTCTGACCCACCCAGGCCGCCTAGCCGCCGAGTCTCGCCACACGGCTCCGCACGCCCTCGTACGGCGTGGTGCCGCGGACACACCCTCATGCGGCCGGTCGCCGGCACCCCCACCACCGACCCCGAACCAAGCCAAGAGGAGGGACACCCGTGCCCGCACTGATGCCCCACGACCCGGACACGCTGGCCGACGCCGTCGTCACCACCCTCGCGGTCGACGCCGACCCCCAGGCACGCGAGGCCAGCATCTTCTACTGGGAACGCGGACTGCCGTACCGCAGCGCGGTGGTGGAAGCCGTGGCCCAGGTCCCGGACGGCGGACTGCGCGCAGCGGCCGAGGCACTGCGGAGCAGGCCGGCCGACCCGGCCACCCACGCGACCCTGCGCCGGCGGCTGACCGAACAGGTTCGGAACCGCGCCGCCCCGGCGCTCCACAAGCTGTTCAACCAGGCATGGCAGGCCGAGTCCAACTCCCGCCTCGGATACCACCTGGGACGCCGCTACAGCCCCCGCTCGACGGAGAGCGTCACTCCCGAACGGCTGCGCGCCCTCGCCGCTGCCGCCACCGCCCCGCCGCATGCCGCGCCCGGCGGCGACGTCGAGACGCTCGTCGTCGTACCGTTCCGCGACCGCGGCCCCGGACACCGGCTACGCAACTTGCTGGCCTGCCTGCTGTCGCTGCGCGACCAGTCGGTGCCGGCCTCGTCGTACCGGGTCGTGGTCGTGGAGAGCGACGGCACCCCCCGCCGGCGGGACGCCGTCATGCCGTACACCGACCACTACCTCTTCGCCCGCAAGGACGGACTCTTCAACAAGTCCTGGGCGGTGAACGTCGGCGTGGTCAACGCGCCCGGCCGACCGGAGGCCGTGTGCATCCTGGATGCCGACGTGCTGGTCGACCGTGACTTCATAGCCCGCAACACCGCACGATTCCGGGAACGCGGCACCATGGGACACCTCAGCTACCGCGACATGTGGTGCCTCGACGAATCCGCCACATCCTGGGCGATCGAGGAACGCCTCGGGCGCGGTGCCCCCCAGGTCGACGCCGACCACCTGCGGGCCTTCGTGCTCCGCCGGCCGCCCGGCTGCTGTGTCTGGGTCCGCACCAGCGCCTTCCACCGCATCGGCGGCATGGACGAGCGGTTCGAGGGCTGGGGAGGCGAGGACAACGACTTCGCCTACCGCATGGACACACATTCCGCCTTCGACCAGTACCGTGATCCGCTGCTGCACATGTACCACCCCTCCTCCGCCGTACTGCGCGAGGACGGGGAACTGATCAACGCGCACATCCCCGCTCTGACCTGGGGCCCCCGGGAACGCCTGGGCGACATCGAGCGGTTCGCGAAGGAGCCCGCGGCGGCGGGCCCGGGGCAGTGACGGCATGGCAGCACATCTCCACTCCGATGAAAGGCAGCCCGACATGGCACAGGACGTTCCCGTGCTGGACCTGACCGAGTGGAAGGAGGCGGAGCCCGCGCACCGCGCCGCCATCGCCGCGCGACTGGACACCGTCCTGCGGCAGACCGGCCTGTTCCTGCTGGCCGGCCACGGGGTGCCGGGGGAACTGACCGACCGGACGCGCACCGAGGGACGCGCCTTCTTCGGTCTCCCGCGTGAGGACAAGGAGCGGTACCGGGTCAACCGTCCCTACGACAACGGATGGCGCGGACTGGGCGCGCTCCAGGTCGGCGCCTTGGACGGCAAGCCCGACACCTCCGACCTGCACGAGGCGTTCCACGTCGGTCCGAACCACCGCACCGGCGACCCGGCGTTCGACACGCTGTACTACCCCGACAACAAGTGGCCGGACGAACAGCCCGCGCTGCGCGAGACGGTGCTCGCGTACACCGGGCACATGACCCGCGTCGCCCACGAGGTGATGGGGGTGCTGGCCGACGTCCTCGCCCTGCCGACGGACTTCTTCACCTCACGCTGCGCGCGGGCCACCTGGACGCAGAACGTCAACTGGTACCCCTCCCTGACCAGCCTGGGCGAGATACGGCCGGGCCAAATGCGCGTCGGACCGCACACCGACTTCGGCACGCTGTCCCTGCTGGACCGGCAGCCCGGGATCGGCGGCCTGCACGTGTGGAACGAGGAGGACGGATGGTTCGAGCCGCCCTTCGAGCCGGGCACCCTGGTCGTCAACCTCGGCGACCTCATGTCCCTGTGGACGGACGGCCGCTGGCGGGCGCTGCGCCACCGTGTCCTCGCTCCCAGCAGCATCGCGCCGGACGAGGAACTGGTGTCCCTCGTCTACTTCTTCGAGACCGATCCCGACGCCGAGATCGTCCCGTTGCCCGCTCCCGCGGGCGGTGGCGCGGGCCTGTCACCCGTCATCGCCGGCGAGTCGATCCTGCAAAAGGTCGGCGCGACGGTGAGCCTGCCCGGCTGACCCCGACCGGCGTCACCGCCTCCCGACCGGACCCGAGGGCAGGCTCAACGAGTCCGCCGCCGTCGGGCCGCGCGAACTGCGCACACACCTCTTCCTGCCATTCTGGCACCAGCCCGGTGACGCACCGATCGCCACCGGCATCACCGAGGACGGCGGCCGCGAGGTGCTGGGAGTGATGGTCGGCGACAGCGAGACCGAGGTGTTCTGGACCCAGTTCCTGCGTCACCTGCGTGAACGCGGCCTGGGCGGTGTCCGGCTCGTGCTCGGCGATCACCACTCGGGCCTGGTCAAGGCGATCTGCAAGGTCATGATCGGCGCGGCCTACCAGCGCTGCCGGGTCCATTTCCTGCGCAATGTCATCGGAGTGATCCCCAAGGACGCCGCGGAAATGGTCGCCGCGACCATCCGCACCATCTTCGCCCAGCCCGACCAGGACGCCGTCCGCAACCAGCTCGACACGGTCGCCGACATGCTTGGCGCACAGTTTCCCCAGGTCAAACAGATGCTCCTGGACGCCAAGGACGATCTCACCGCCTTCGCCGCCTTCCCGGAACGGCACTGGAAGAAGATTCAGTCCACGAACCCGCTGGAGCGGATCAACCGCGAGATCAAACGCCGCGTCGATGTCGTCCAGGTCTTCCCCAACGACGACGCCCTTCTGCGGCTGGTCACCGCCGTGCTCTTCGAGATGCACGACGAGTGGATCGCCTTTCCCCGCCGCTACCTACCCGAAGGCAGCATGGACCAGATCTACCCCACCGAACCTGGCGAGAGCGCCCCCCGCACTCCCCAACACCACCAACACGACCGCCGATTGATCGCCTACACCACGTCAAGGGACACGGCCTACGCCTACCCGTGGCCGTTCGACGCCGACGGCCGCTGGACGCTTCCCGACGACCGGCCAACCGACCCGCGAACGTGACCCGGCCCTATCCAACCGGGAAACGACTTCGCCCTGTCCGTGGAGGACAGGGCGAAGGAACGCTCATACGACGATATTGAGCGGGGTTTCCATGCGTTCCCAGGCTCCCAACACGGCCTTATGGGCGTCCGGCTGGAGATGGGCGTAGCGCTGGGTGGTCTGGAAGCTCTCGTGGCCGAGAAGGTGCTGGACCTCGTAGAGCGAGACCCCCCTCTGGACCAGCCACGAAGCACACGTGTGACGCATGGAGTGCGGCGGGTAGTGCGGGACGAGCTGCAACTCGCCGTCGTCACCGAAATGGTAGGCAGCCTCTACAGCAGGCCACCAGGACTGCCGACGCCAGTTGCTATCGGCGAGTAGGCGCCCGGAGCGGCCCTTGGTAATGGTCGTGAAGACCACTGCATCGCGGTCGAGCCGGTGGATGTGGCGTTCGAGGGCCTCCAGGACGTGGGGCGGGAGCGGGACCTCCCGGCGGCTCTTGGAACTCTTGGGGTACTCCTTGATGCCGCTCTTGGTATTGACCTCCACCACGAACAGGCGGGAGCGGCGCGTGTCGATGCGGTGGCGGTGCAGGCCGGAGAGCTCTCCCCAGCGCAGTCCGGTGTAGAAGCCGAGCAGGCACATCGTCCGCCACACGGGGGCGAGTCCGTCGAGGATGCTCTGCGCCTGGTCGGGCGTGAACCACTGCGGCGGTTTGACCGCGATGGGCGGCAGATCGATGCTGCGGCACGGGCTCACCGCGATCACATCGTCGTCGACCGCCGCGCGCATGATGGACGACGTCAGGTTGTAGGCCCGCTTGATCGCGGCAGGGCCTGTGCCCTTCTCGACCAGGGAGCGGATCCAGCTCTGGACGTCCATGCGGGTGATGGCCCGCATTTCCCAGTCCGCCCAGTAGGGCATGACGTGGTTCTTGATGCTGGACCCGTCACCCCGGAGGGTGTGGGGTTCGACGATGCGGGCGTTCCACCACCGGTCGTGCCACTCCCGGAACGCGATCTCGCCGGCCCGCGGGTCGCGCATGCCTCCGCGGGCGAACTGGGTCTCCAGCTCAACGCCCCAGGCCCGCGCCTGGGCCTTGAGAGGGAAGGACTCGCTGAACCGGTCTCCGGCCCGGTTACGAACGGTCGCCTGCCACTTGCCGGACTTCAACTTGCGCAGGTACGCGGTACTACTCCTTCGTTCGGAAACGGTGAGGGCTGGACTGGGGGCGAAAAATCACCGACGGGGCCGCGGGGAAACCACCAGCCTCCTGGCGATGAACTCCTCCAGCCCGGCAGCAGGGACACGGACGCGGGATCGTTCCGTCCCGGTGCGCAGATCGACGACGGGGAGATCTCCGGCGGCGATGAAGCGGTAGACGGTGCGGCGGTCGACATCCAGGGCGGCGGCGACAGCGGGGATGGACAGCAAACGGGCAGGCATGCGCGAGTCCTCGGAGACAGGGAAGGAAAAGCGAAGGGGGAGAATTGGTTCAGCCGGGCTGTCGGCGGTCCACGGCGCAGGTCAACCGGCCCTGTCAGGGCAGTGGGACCAGTTCGCTGTACGGCCGAGCTATGTGACACGAACGCGTGAAACGTGGACCGCTGACGTTCGGGATGCATGCGGCGGTGCTCCCGCGCTCGGATCGCAAGTCCGAGCGCGGGACGGGAAACTACCGCTCGGGAATGTCCGGAAGGCGCAGGATCTCTTCCAGGTGGCCCCAGTCGATCTCGATGTCTTCCAGCCGGAAGCGGTGCGGGTACCGCAGCGCAATCCAGCTCGCACTCACGCCAGCCCACTCGGCGACACCCCACGCAGGAACGCCCGCCTCAAGCCAGCGGTCCAGACAGGAGTCACGCAGGCTGGAGACCTGCTCCCCCAAGCCCGCCTGTACCTCGTCCGGGCTCAACACCGCTTGGCGAGCGTGCCTCCACGCCGTCTTGTATTCGGAGGACGCCAACGGCCCACCCCGCTCGGCCGGGAACAGCAGGTCTTCAGCTTCCAAACCCGCCTCGTCGATCCAGCACCTCAGCACGCCCACGATGTCCGGGGAGACAGGAACTGTCCGACGCTCGCCGGCACGGACCAACATCTCCCCGAACTCCCCGTCCGGGAGCGTCACGTCCTGAACCCGGACCGAGGCTGCTTCACCCGGCGAAAGGGCGGTGCCCGCTATAGAGGCGAGGAAAGGGAAGACGGCTCCCGAAGATTCCTCCTGGATCCACTCCAGAAGGGCACGAACTTGGCCCGCAGAGAGCAAGGACGATTCACCTATTGCCAGCTTCGACAAGCTACATGACTCCTCACACGAGACATCGGGACGCGTCGGCATCCCCTGGTCATTCAATGGTCTGGAGAAGCGCCGGTTTGGCCAACCGGCGATCGTCGGCTATGTTGCGCCCACGACGCGCCTCTCGCAGTCCCGACTGATGCGCAGAGAGCATGTTCTGCTTTCTCAAGACCGCTCTAGGTTTTGCTTCCTTCGCCGAGTTAATCCAGTCCGTATGGGACTCAATGTGTCTGCTGTCGGCGAATCTGCCCGAATCCACCCATACCTGCCCCTCGACGGCCAGGAAACGCTAGGATAGAGCAGGCGCCTTCTAAGCGCCCGCTCCGTCTCAATCACACGCACCAGCGTACGCAAGTTGTCCATGTCGATGTTGCGATCCTCGAACGCCCAGAAGGGCAACCATCAGGCTGCGGCTCGACTCCCACGATGGGGAACAGGAGAGGGTTGCCAGCCTCGGCCACCCGGAAGGGCAACCGCCAGGCCGACGACGGTCGTCTACCAGAAGACGGCGATGGGGTTGCGGTCCTCAGCCGCCCCGGAGGGCGACCGCCACCAGACGGTCACGCCGTGCCCGTCGGCGAGGCCCTGTGCGTTGCGATCCTCAGCCGCCCCGGAGGGAAACCGCCAGTCCAGAGCGCTTGGGCGCCTGTGACCACGAGGGAGCCGTTGCGATCCTCGGCCGCCCTGGAGGGCGACCGCCAGGCGTAGTCGCGCACTGCTGCCGGACCGGGCAGCTGTTGGGATCCTCGGCCGCCCCGAGGGGAGACCGGCAGGCATCCGCGACATCCGGGTGGTCGTGGCCCGGGTATTGCGATCCTCGACCGCCCCGAAGGGCGACCGCCACAGGGCGTTAGCGCTGAGAGCCCTTGGCCATCTCCACGTTGCGATCCTCGGCCGCCCCGGAGGGCGACCGCCACGTAGTGGGCGCCGGTCAGGGTGGAGACGTCCTGGGCGTTGCGATCCTCGGCCGCCCCGGAGGGCGACCGCCACCAGCGACCATTGCCCGCGGGCCTTCGCCCACGTCGTATTCCGATCCTCGGCCGCCCCGGAGGGCGACCGCCACCTGGAGACAGCCGTGCTCCCGCGAGTCCAGGCGGACGCGTTGCGATCCTCGACCGCCCCAAAGGGCGACCGCCAGTTGTGGGCGTCGCTCCAGACGGTTTCCTCCAGAAAGAGGTTGCGATCCTCGATCGCCCAGAAGGCGGCCGCCAGCCGGACACCTCATCATGGCATGTGCACCCCTGTAGTAGTTGCGATCCTCAATCGCTCCGAGGTGCGACCACCACTCCCACTCGGGGAGCCGCCATGCGGCCGCGCCGGTGTTGCGATACTCGCCTGTCTCGAAAGGCGACCGCCACCGTGGCGCGACAGCGCAAGGCAACGGCGCCGCGAATGCTGCAATCTTCGGTTGCTCCGAAGGGCTACCACCCCCCATCCGTCGCCCCGCATTGGAAATGTCTTGGCAGGGGTTGCGATCCTCGGCCGCCCCGAAGGGCGACCGCCACTGGGTTTCCTGCCACTGCTCACCGGCGCGGTCCGATTCGTTGCGATCCTCGGCCGCCCCGAAGAGCGACCGCCGCCCAAGACGGTGTCCTGCGGGGCCTGGAGATGGTTGCGATGCTCGGTCGCCCCGAAGAACGACCACCAGCCGCCGCCGTCGGCGGTCCAGATGACGACGGTGCGGTTGCGATCTTCGGTCACCCCGGAGGGCAACCGCCAGCCCAGGCTTCCCGAGGCGTCATGAAGGCGGGGGCCAGCACGTTGCGATCCTCGACCGCCCCGAAGGGCGACCGTCAGGGGCGCTGCTCGTTCCACCGTTCCCGCAGCTCATTGTTGCGATTCTCGGTCGCCCCCGAAGGGCGACCGCCAGGACGGCAGCCTCTCCTTGAACGGCACGCGCACCCTGGTGTTGCGATCCTCGGTCACCCTGAAGGGCGGCCACCAGACGGTGTCAGCGTAGGTGGTCAGACGCTCCTCAACGTTGCGATTCTCGGTCGCCTCGAAGGGCAACCGCCAATCCCAGGGGGACCGCTCCAGCTGCACCAGGTCGTCGGGGTTTCGCCCCTCGGTCGTCCCGAAGGACGCCCGCCACGAGCTGACCCGCCGTCTGTGTCGGCGCACGGTCGGGTTGCGGCCCTCGGTCGCCTCGAAGTGCGACCGCCAGGTGGCGCCGTCACAGTCCCGGCAGATGGTGCGCAGGTTGCGATCCTTGATCACCCCGAGGGGGCGACCGCCAGCTGCGTTCTGCCACAAGGATGGATCGTGCCGTCCGTGCTGCGATCCTCGGTCGCTTCTGGGGGCGACCACCGCGCCTGGTTCGGCCTTCAAGGCTTTAAGCTCTCGTTCCCATGCCATTGACCATCACACCTTGGTCTCGACCAGTGCATCGACGAGTCGCTGCTTGGTGGTCTGGATGGTCATGCAAGAGGTTCGATACCTCGTTGGGGATGGTACGGGCCGACCCACTGGTTCAGATCACCGGCGATTTCGATGGCGTGGCCAGCGTTGATCGCCAGTTCCAGTTCCCTTTGGGGGATGGATGCCATGTGTTCCTGCAGGGTGCGGTAGGTCGCCGGTGTTGGCAGGCCACGGCGGAGCTGGTCGACGGCCTTCTGGGCGGCCTGTCGGGTTTCTTCTTTGAGGTGGGGGCGTATGACGACCACGGCTACGGAGTGCTCGTTGTCGATGATCCTCATTCTGCGCGCGACCTCCGGGTAGTGCAGTTTTGCGCGCAGCGCTTCGATGACTTCTCCGGTGGCTCCGTTGGGGTCCTTGGAGTGTTGTCCTGCCTGGAGGCGGTAGCGGTGCTGGTAGTACGAGCGGAGGGCGTCCAGATCGTCTGGATAGGCCAGCCCGTCGCCGAAGTGGCGGGACGCTGCTGCGATGGCGCACGTGTTGTAGACCAGCTCCGGGTTGAGTCCGTCCCGGGGGTCGAAGATGATCATGACGCTGTCCTGCGCTGGTCGTTTGCCCTCGCGGTTGACTCGTCCGGCGGCCTGCTGTTCGGATTCTGGTGTTGATCTGGCGCGGTATCCGCGGGGGAAGTCGAGGTTGACGCCTGCTTCGATGAGCGAGGTCGACACGAGGAGAGTGTCCAGACCCTCCTCCAGACGTTGTTTCGTCGTCTGGATGGTTTCTCGGCGGTGGCCGCCGGTCATGCGGGTCGACAGGTGCAGGACGCCTGGGTCCTCGGCGTGGTTGGTGCCGATCCAGACGCGGTGGACCTGGTTGGCGTCCTTGGTCCCGTTGACGACGACGAGGGCCTGGTCGTGCTCGGCCGCCTCGGTGGCGATGCTTGCCAGGGTCACGTCCGGGCCGGTCCGCCACTCGTACCTGACGCGGCGTAGCTGTTTGAAGAGTGGCGCGGGGTCGGAGACGACGTCGCGTTGGGGGAGGCCGGAGCGCCAGGGGTTCAGTGCGGCGAGTTCCGGCTGGGTTGCCGATGACAGTACGAGGGTGACTCCGTAGTGCTCTACGAGTTCTCGCAGGCCGGAGAGGATCGGGGTCAGGAGACTGTCGGGGAGGGCCTGGACTTCGTCGAGGACGATCACGGAGTTGGCGAGCCGGTGGAGCCGGCGGGTGGCCCAGGGGGTGTTTCCGAAGATTGTTTCGATTAGGCGGACGGTGGTGGTGACGATGAAGGGGGCGTCCCAGTTCTCGGTCGCCAGTTTCGACCACCGGTTGGGTCGGCCGTCTTTCTGGCCGTGGCTCGCGTTCGTCGAGGTGCCGGCGGACTGCGGTGTGCGTTGCTGTGGCGCTTCGACGTTCACGGATGAGTGGTGTTCCAGTACGACCGGCGGTCCTTGCTCGGGGTCCAGGAGGTTTCGGTACTCCGCTGCGTTCTGTTCGGTGATGGAGATGAAGGGGACTGCGACGATGACGCGCCGCAGTCCGTTCAGGGAGGCGTGGCGGAGGGCGAAGCCTCCGCCGGTGAACGTCTTTCCGGCGCCGGTCGGGAGGTGCAGCCGGTAGACGCCCGGCTTGCCGGTGGCGGCTTGGAGTGCCTCCTGGTAGACGTTTTCGCGGAGTTTGTCCAGCCAGGAGGCTCCCTTGGAGCGCTGGCGTTCGGCGATGGCCTCCTGCCGGCGGGCCTCGTACCGCTCCCAGAGTTCAGCCATCCCGATGTGCGGCCGGATGTGCGTGCCGGGCCGGAAGTGGGCTGCGGTGTCGAGCCGGTCGGCGTCGACCACGGCCGAGTAGGTCATGCGGACCAGCATCTCCACAGCGATCGTGTCACGGGGGTCGAGCCAGTCCGGAGCGGCCGGGCATGAGCCGTCCAGGATTTCCGGCATGGCCGCAGCGACCCTGTGGATGGCTTCGTCCACCTCGCTGGAGTCGGCCATCAGGGCCTTGAGCCGGAGCCGGACTTCCGACCACGCGGACAGACCGGTGTGGTGTCCCTCGATCACACCGGCGCAGGGCAGCAGAGCGGGGGAACGTTCGGTCGCCCGGGCGAACAGGAGGGCTCCGGCGTCGTTGTGTGGGGGCCGTCTGGTCTTGCGGCCGGTGGTGGCCTCCTCGATCAGCCCTTCCTGCCACGCACAGGCCCCTTTGCCCGTGTCGTGGTCGCGTCCGAGCTGGTAGGCGAGGTCACCGCCTCCCCATGGCTCTGCGAACCGACGGGCCAGCTCGCCCGTGCCGCGGGCGTGGTCTTCGTACCAGTGCCAGGTCCCTTGGTGACCCGGCGAGTGGGCCACGAGCCTGCCCTCAGGGACCGGATTCGAACCAGCTAACGCCCCAACTGCCTTTTCTGCAACCATATTTGACTTTCTATCAGTTATACGCTGAGATCCCACCAGATCGCCGCATACCCCTCGAATCCCACGGCGTAGACCTCGGGGTTGTGCGACGTATGGAAGCTAGCCGCAGGCACTGACAACGGGCTGCGTCAGCAGGCAGGGAAGGGAACAAGTGCATGGTTGCGTCGCGTCCCCGAAAGCAGCGTGAGGAGAGGGCTGACCGGCCACTTCGCGTCCAGGTGGAGGCGTGGGGGCCGCTGGCCTGCTTCACCCGTCCGGAACTCAAAGTCGAACGTGTTTCCTATCCGACCATGACTCCCCCGGCGGCGAGGGGACTGCTGGAGGCCATCTTCTGGAAGCCGGAGATGACCTACCGGGTCGAGCGGATCGAGCAGCTCAAGCCGGTGAGGTGGACGCGCTTCCGGCGTAACGAGGTCAACAACTCGATCGTCACCAGGCACGCCTACGAGAGCCTGCGAGCCAACACCGGCTACCGCTACGACGCTGCCGAAGACCGCGGCCAGCGGGTCACCGTCGCCTTGAGCGACGTCGCCTACCGCATCCACGCGACGATCCGCGCCACCGACCGGTGCACCGCGCCCTTACCGAAGTACCGCGACCAGTTCGACCGCCGGCTCGCACGCGGTGCCTGCTACGAACAGCCCCACTTCGGCTGCCGCGAGTTCGCAGCCTTCTTCGGGCCTCGCGGATCAGCGGAGGAGGCCGGCGCGGTCACGGTCGCCGATCAGGCGGGTATTCCGCCCATCGACGAGCTCGGGCTGATGCTCCACCACATCGAGTACCTCCCGAAGGGCAAGGAGCGCTACCACTGGTTCCGGGCCAGCCTGGAGCACGGCGTTCTTCACGTGCCCGACCGCCCGCTGGCCCCTGCCGAGGTCAACGGCATGCCCGGAGCCGAGGGACGCGCCTCCGCGGACGGGGTGGCCTGACGTGCTGCTGCAGAGCCTCGTCCAGCAAACCGACAACCGCCAAGGCGATGTCCCCGAGTACTACCTCACGCGCCGGGTCATGTGGCAGATCGACCTCTCCAGCACAGGGAACGCGGAACCGCTGGTCATCGACCTCCGCCAGGAACAACGTAGGATCACCGCCCCGTACACCGGACGCGCCGGGACCAAGCCGGCACCGATCCTGTTCGCCGACACCGCGCAATTCGCGCTCGCTCACCCCGGCCTGGTGAAAGGGCCGGACGGGGAGAAGACTCTCTCGATCAGCTCTACCGACGTCACCAAGGCGAAAACCCGGCACGCCGCCTACCGCGCACTGGTCACATCCTGGTGCAACGACCACCCACACCTCGCCCAGACGCAGACAGTGGCTGCATGGCTGAACAGCCCGGCGCCGACCGCGTGGCCGCTGGAGATGGACAAAGACCACCTCGTCGCCATCAGCATGGACGGCGAGTGGCTCCACGACCTGCCCGACGCCAGGAGCTGGTGGGCCGACAAGGTCAAGAAAGAGAAGAGCGAAAAGGCGGGAAAGACGAACCAGGGGCTCTGCCTCGTGTGCGGGCATGTCATGCCGTTGCTGTCCACGCTCCCGGTTCCCATCAAGGGCATCCCCAACTCCGGGATGAACACCCAGCTGGTCTCTCTCAACCAGCCCGCCCACTTCCGGGCCGGCACCAAGCAGCTCGGCGCCACCCCCATCTGCGTCGACTGCGGCACCAAGTCCGCCACCGCCCTGAACACGCTGCTCGCCGACCCCGAACACCGCGCCTTCGCCGACGAATCCGCCATCGTCTGGTGGACCCGTAACCCCGACACCGACACGTCCATGTGGGCCCTGAACAACCCCGAACCCGAGGAAGTGGCCCAGCTCATCGCCGGCCTCCGCCACCCCCGGCGGGGACGAGACGCGCTGGCAGTCCTCGACGAGGACGCCTTCTACGCCCTCACCCTGCGAGTGAACACCAACAGGGTCATCGTCGCCGACTGGATCACCATCCCCGTCCCCGAACTGAAACGGAGACTCGGGACCTGGTTCGCCGACCAGCAGACCTGGGACGGCTGGAACAACACCTACACCTACTGGTCAGTCTGGCGACTCGCCCTCGCCTGCGCCCGCTGGGACAAGCGCAAGAACAAGTACGTCGACACCACCGTCCCCAAACACCTGCAAGCCGACCTCACCAAAGCCGCACTCCACGGCGCCGCGCCACCAGCCCATCTCCTGCCGGTCCTCCTGCAGCGCGTCCGCGCCGACCACCACCTCGACCGGCCCCGCATCGCCCTGCTGCGCCTCGCCCTGATCCGTACGACCACTCGCCACAAGGAGCTCTGCGTGCCCCAGCTGAACCCCCAGTCGACCGAGCCCGGCTACGTATGCGGACGGATCATGGCCATGCTCGAAGCGATCCAGACCAAGGCCATGCCCAAAGTCAACACCACCATCACCGACAAGTACCTGAGCACCGCGGTCGTCTCCCCCCGAGCCGTCCTCACCCGCCTCCGCATCGGAGCACGCCCCCACCTGCGCACCATCGCCCGCACCAGCGAACCTGCGGCCAAGGCCATGGACAACCGGCTGCGGGACACCTTCGACCTGCTCGACACCATCCCCGCCCACCTGAGCACCGAACAGCAGGCCCTGTTCATCCTCGGCTACGACCACCAGCGAGCCCACTCCGCACGCGCTGCCGCAGAAGCCATCAAGGCACGAGAAGCCGGCAAGGAACTCGCCGCAGAACAACAAGCGGACGCCCTTCCGCAAGCCGCCGAGGACGCCGACGCCTCGGACGACACCCACTGGTGACGGACGCCCCGCCGCCACCAGCTTCACCACGACGCCACAACCCCGGAAGGACACCCAGCACACCCATGACCGACGCGCACCTGGACCCCACCCGCAAGCACGACTACGTCTTCCTCATCGACGTCAAGGACGGCAACCCCAACGGTGACCCCGACGCCGGCGGCATGCCCCGAACCGACCCCACCACCAGCCAGGGCCTCATCACCGACGTCGCCCTCAAGCGCAAGATCCGCAACACCATCACACTCATCCACCAGGGCAAGCCCGGATTCGAGATGTACGTCGAACAGGGCGTCGCCCTAAACCCGCAGATCCAGCGCGCCTACACCGAAGGGGGCGCCAAGGAAGGCGAGACCGCCACCGCGCAGGAGTGGATGATCCGCAACTTCTGGGACGTGCGCCTGTTCGGAGCCGTCATGTCCGTGGGCGACCAGAAGAAGCACGCCGGAAGGGCACGCGGGCCCATGCAGCTCACCTTCTCCCGCTCCATCGACCCCATCACCCCGCTCGAGGCCGGCATCACCCGCGTCGCCCCGAACAAACCCGAAGACCTGGCCAAGGGCAAGGTCACCGAGATGGGCAACAAGCACTACGTCCCCTACGGCCTCTACCGCGGCCACGGCTTCTACTCCGGAGCCCTCGGCGCCAAAGCCAACGTCACTCCGGAGGACCTCGCCGCCTACTGGCAGGCCCTGACCATGATGTTCGACCACGACCGCGCATCCTCCCGCGGCGAAATGGCCATCCGCGGCCTGTACGTCTTCTCCCACGACGACGCCTACGGACAAGCCCCCGCCCATAAACTCTTCGACCTGATCCGCATCAAGCCCCTCGGCCACAGCGACGCACGCTCCTGGGACGACTACACCGACCGCATCACCATCGACGAAGACAAGGTCCCCGCCGGGGTAACCCTGACCCGAGTCATCGACTGAGTTCGCCTGCCAGGGTCGCTTGGGATTGCAGCATCGAATCCACCTGGTATTCCGTATCTGGAAGTTGATGGCGATCATCCACCAGGGTGGCCGAGGCTCGCAATAATTTTGATCCCAATCAGGTCTCCATTGCAGCCCTTCGACGATCGTTCTCCAGAGTGGCCGAGAATCGCAACTAAGGGCTGTCCCGTAACTGCTGGTCACGGGTGAGATGATCTCGCTGTGTCTGGTGTGATCACGGCGTCGGAGCCCTCCTGGATAGCCCCGTTCACCGGGCTGAGCCCGCGCCAGTTCGGCAAGCTGATCACCGCGCTCCGGCGTGAGGGTGCGGATCCGGTGCGCAGGGGCCGGCCCTGGAGCCTGTCGCT